>JAAWNI010000032.1 GCA_022798855.1 Lawsonibacter sp.
AAAATCTTGAAATCCACAAAGGATTCCTGTGATTTTTTGCCTTGCAGGGCGGCAAAATTCCTCGTCCATCCAGCATTTTCGATTATGAATACAGGTTCTTAGTGGAGTGCGTCCCCGTGGGGAAAAAGGAACCGAAAAAAGAACTCCCCCGCAAACCTGCGTTTTGCGCCCCGCCCTCCTATAACATCATATACTATTCCAGCCAGTAAGGGGAAAAACGAAGTTTTTCCAGAAGTTTTTTCTTTTGGTTCTTTTCTTTTTCTCAAAAAAGAAAAGAACAACACAAGACTGTGAGGTAACGATATGGCAAAACGAAAGACAGAATTGGGGTTAGGCCGCGGGCTGAACGCCTTGCTGGGCGACCCGGAGCTGCCGGCCCAGGGGGAGGGCTCCGTCACCCTGCCCATCTCCCAGGTGGAGCCGGGGCTGAACCAGCCCAGAAAGCGTTTTGAGCAGGGGGCGCTGGACGACCTGGCGGAGTCCATCCGCATCCACGGCATCATCCAGCCCCTGACGGTGCGGCGGCTGGCCAGCGGCTACTACCAGATCATCGCCGGGGAGCGGCGGTGGCGGGCGGCCAAGAGCGCCGGCCTGACGGAGATTCCCGCCGTCATCATCGAAGCCGACGACCGCAAGGTGATGGAGCTGGGCCTGATCGAAAACCTCCAGCGGGAGGACCTGAACCCCGCCGAGGAGGCCCGCGGCTACCAGACCCTGATGGAGGAATACGGCCTGACCCAGGAGCAGGTGGCCCAGCAGATGGGCAAATCCCGGCCGGCCATCACCAACACCCTGCGGCTCCTGGCCCTGCCCGCCGAGGTGATGGGCCTTTTGGAGGAGGGCGTCCTGTCCGCCGGCCACGCCCGGGCCATTCTGGGCGCCCCCACCGCCGCCCTCCAGCGGGAAGCCGCCAAAAAAGTGGTGGACGGACAGCTCTCCGTCCGCCAGACCGAAGCCCTCATCAAGGCCCTCCAGAAGGAGAAGCCGGACAAGCCCAAAGAGCAGGGGCCTGACCTCTCCCTCTACCTAGGGGAGTTGGAAAAGGACCTGTCGGGCCGGTTAGGCCGGAAGGTCAAGATCGCACACCGGGGAAAAAAAGGGCGGATCGAGCTGGAGTACTACAACGAGCAGGACTTGGAAGCCCTTTTGGAGCTTCTCCAGCGGCTGAGGAGCGAAGGAGGTGACTCCTATGGCTTCTGACCGGCGCCGTGACCCCAGTGAGCCCTTTATTGAGGACAACCACCGCTTCCCCCCCGACGAAAGGCACAGGGAGAAGCGCCCCGCCCCCCCGGAGCAGGACGCCCGCCGCCGCCGGGCCCAGCAGAAGCGCCGCCGGAACTCCGTCTTTCAATATATCGCCGTCCTGTTCATGGCCGCCTTCGCCCTCCTCCTCTACACCTTTATGATGGAGCGGCGGCAGAGCCAGCAGCAGATCGACGATTTGAAAAAATCCGCGTCCACCGTCCAGACCCTGCAAGGGCTTATCGCGGAGAATGAACAGCTGAAAGACCAGTCGGAGGCCCTGCAAGACCAGATCGACGCCCTGCAAGACCAGCTCAGCAAGGGCAAGCAGGAGCGGACCGGCCTGACGTCCCAGCTGGAGGAGTCGGAAAAGGCCAACCAGGCCATGGCCTGGTTCTGGGAGATCAACGACGCGTCCGTCCGGGGGCAGCTGAAAAGCTGCCGGGAGATGATCGCCGCCATGGAGGAAGCGGGCCTTGTGGACTACCTGCCCAAGGAGAACACCACCGGCACCGGCCACCTCTCCCCCGCCGACCGCTACCAGGACATCCGCAGCCGGGTCATCAAGTAGGGCGGCCGTGAAGGACGCTTCCAAAAGAAGAAAAATGTTCCACGTGAAACATTACGACAAAGGAGAATGAGAAACTATGCTCGACATTCGTTTTATCCGGGAGAACCCCGAGGCTGTAAAGGAAAACATCAAGAAAAAATTCCAGGAGGAAAAACTCCCCCTGGTGGACCAGGTGCTGGCCCTGGACAGTGAAAACCGGGCCGCTATGTCGGAAGCCAACGAGCTCCGGGCCGCCCGGAACTCCCTCAGCAAGCAGGTGGGCATGCTCATGGGGCAGGCCAAGAAGGACCCCTCCAAGCTGGCGGAAGCCGAGGAAGCCAAGGCCAAGGTGAAGGCCAACGCCGACCGTCTGGCCGAGCTGGAGGAGAAGGAGGCCCGGCTGGCGGAGGAGATCAGGAAAATCATGCTGGTTATCCCCAACATCATCGACCCCTCCGTCCCCATCGGCCCCGACGACTCCGCCAATGTGGAGGTGGAGCGGTTCGGCGAACCCGCCACCCCCGCCTTTGAGATCCCCTACCACACCGAGATCATGGAGCGCTTCAACGGGGTGGACATGGACGCTGCCGGCCGGGTGTCGGGCAATGGCTTCTACTACCTGATGGGGGATGTGGCCCGGCTCCACGAGGCGGTGCTGGCCTACGCCCGGGACTTTATGATCAACAAGGGCTTCACCTTCTGCATCCCCCCCTTCATGATCCACGGAAACGTGGTGGAGGGCGTCATGAGCCAGACCGACATGGAAGCCATGATGTATAAGATCGAGGGGGAGGACCTGTACCTCATCGGCACCAGCGAGCACTCCATGATCGGCAAGTTCATCGACCAGATCATCCCCGAGGCCTCCCTGCCCCAGACCCTGACCTCCTACTCCCCCTGCTTCCGGAAGGAGAAGGGCTCCCACGGCATCGAGGAGCGCGGGGTGTACCGCATCCATCAGTTTGAGAAGCAGGAGATGATCGTGGTGTGCCGGCCGGAGGACTCCATGGACTGGTACGAGAAGATGTGGCGGTACTCGGTGGAGCTCTTCCGCTCCCTGGACATCCCCGTCCGGCAGCTGGAGTGCTGCTCCGGCGACCTGGCCGATTTGAAGGTGAAATCCTGCGACATCGAAGCCTGGTCCCCCCGCCAGCAGAAGTATTTTGAGGTCTGCTCCTGCTCCAACCTGGGGGACGCCCAGGCCAGGCGGCTGAAAATGCGGGTGAAGGGCGAGAAGGGCGCCTACCTGCCCCACACCCTGAACAACACCGTGGTGGCCCCGCCCCGCATGCTCATCGCCTTCCTGGAGAACAACCTCCAGGCCGACGGCAGCGTGGTGATCCCCAAGGTCCTCCAGCCCTATATGGGCGGCCTGGAGGTCATGGCCCCCAAGAAATAACATGGAGGGCTCCGCCACCTCCCGGCGCTGGGAGCTGTCGCTGGTCAATGTGGCCTTCTGCCTGGGAATTGTGGTGTTCCACTGCATGTCCCACCCCGTCACCCACCTGGACAAGCTCAGCTGGCAGTTCGCCCTGGCCACCGTCTGCCAGCGGCTGACCTGCATCGGGGTCCCCGGCTTCTTTTTCCTCAGCGGGCTGAAATTTGCCCTCCCCTCCCCCAGGCAGCGGACGCTGGGACAGTACTACCTCAGCCGGTTCCGCCGGCTCATCCCCCCTTACCTGCTGGCGGCGGCGCTGTCCTACTTCCCCTTTGTCCTGACGGGGTCCTACCCCTTCTCCCTGAAAAACTTCGCCCTGCTGACCATCCGGGGGAGCCTCTCGGCCCAGTTCTACTACGTGGTTGTGCTGCTCCAGTTTATATTGCTGGCCCCCCTGTTCCGCACCCTGGTCCAGCGATATTCCCCGGCGGTCCTGCTGCCCATCGCCCTGCTCATCACACAGCTGAGCACAGAATTTTTCGGCGCGCCAGGCCTGCCCGCCCCGGACTGGCTGGCCGCCCTCTACTCCGGGCACCAGTTTACCGACGCCCTGTTTTACTACCTGGCCGGCTGCTTCGCCGGAACCAGGTATGAGGCCTTCCTGGCCTTATTGGAAAAACACCGGTCCCTGATTTTCCCCCTGTTCGCCCTCTCCGCCCCGGCCGCCATCGCCGCCAGCGTGGTGAACAGCTCCGGCCGGGGCAGCCCTCCCTATCTGGAGTCGCTGAACATCCTCTTCTATATTAGCTACGCCCTGGCCCTGTACAGCCTGGCTGTCCGGCTGGCCCCCCGCATAAAAGGGGCGGCCGCCCGGCTGCTGGGGGCGCTGGACCGGGCCAGCTACCTGATCTACCTCTACCACTGCCTGGCCATCACCCTCTTTGACGCCGCGGCCTCCCGCCTGGGGGTGGCTCGGGAGGGCCCCCTGCTTCTGCTGCGGCTGCTGATCGTCCTTTCCGCTGCCATTGGCGGCTCCGTCCTCTGGCAAAAGCTGCGGGCCAGGTTTGTTCCAGCAAGAAAATAAGAACCTGTATTCACAATCTCAAACGACCGTCTGGACGGGCCTTTAGCCGCCTTGCGGCGTTAAAAAATCTTGAAATCCACAAAGGATTCCTGTCATTTTTTGCCTTGCAGGGCGGCAAAATTCCTCGTCCATCCGGCATTTTCGATTATGAATACAGGTTCTAAGCTTCCAACGAAGAAAGGAAATCATCATGAAAAAATTCATGGAAGAATTCAAGCAATTCATCGCACGGGGCAATGTGAAGGAGAAACGATAAATGCCTGAGAACAAACGGCCTACGGAGGACGGCGGGGGCTCCGGCTACACCCCCTCCTCCCCCGTCAAGCGGACCCTGGCCTGGGTGGGGCTGGCTTACGCCCTGATCCTCCTGGCCCTGACCACCTACTTCTTTTTCACCGCCAAAAGCCTGGGCAATCTGGGGCCCCTGCTGGCCCTCCCCGGGCTTATCGGCCTGGGGGCGGTGGCCCTGGTGTCCTGGCGGACCACCGGCCGGCCGGGGAAATGGCCCGCCACCGCCCTGGCGGCCATCTGCTGGCTGCTGGCCCTGGCCACCCTGCCCCTCGCCGCCGCCGGGCTTATGTCCAACTTCGGGGGGTAGGCCATGGAACAGATTATCGCCGCCGGGCTGGAGGAGCTGGGGCTGATGGGGCGCGTCCCCGAGGACGCCCCCGCCCAGCTGGCCCAATACGGGCGGATGCTCCTGGAAAAAAACCAGGTGATGAACCTCACCGCCATCCGGGACCCCGAAGGGGTGGCCCGGCTCCACATGCTGGATTGCGCCGCCCTCCTCAAGTTCTGCGATTTTCAGGGCAAGACCCTCATCGACGTGGGCACCGGGGCCGGTTTCCCCGGCATGGTGCTGAAAATCCTGGCCCCCTCTCTGCGCATCACCTTCCTGGACTCCCTGGCCAAGCGGCTGGACTGGCTCACAGAGGTCTATGAGGACCTGGACGGCGTGGACAACATCACCACCTTCCACGGCCGCGCGGAGGAGTTCGGACTGAATAGGAGCTTTCGGGACAGCTTCGACTTCGCCACCGCCCGGGCGGTGGCCGACCTGCGGGTGCTGTCCGAGCTGTGCCTGCCCTTTGTGAAGGTGGGGGGCCGGTTCCTGGCCATGAAGAGCGTGGACTCCGGCCAGGAGCTGGAAAATGCCGCCCACGCCGTCAAGCTGCTGGGAGGAAAAGTCGTCCAGGTGGAGGACTACCCCATCCCGGGCACGGAGATTACCCACCGGCTGATTATGGTGGAAAAGCTGGCCCCCACCCTCAAGGGATACCCCCGGCGGTGGGCGAAAATCCAAAAAGAGCCGCTATGAGCTGGGCAAGCCACAAAAAACACAGAAATTTGTAAATTTTTTCAAAAACTTCCCCTGGAAAAGGTTGACGGACGGCAAATTTGTGGTACACTAACATTGTGACGTTTAGGAGGGACTCGCTCTATGGGCACTGTGATTTCCATTACGTCGGGAAAAGGGGGCACGGGGAAGACCTCCATCACCGGAGCCGTGGGCGCGTCGCTGGCCCTGATGGACCGGCGGGTCCTGTGCATCGACATGGACGTGGGCCTGCGGAATCTGGACATCACCCTGGGGCTTAACGACAGGGCGCTGATGGACTTCTCCGACGTGGCGCTGGGCCGCTGCCCCCTGGCCAGAGCCGCCGTGGAGCACCCGGACATAAAGGGCCTGGCCCTGCTCACCTCCCCCATGGCCCTCCCACCCAGCCTTACCCCGGAAAAGGTGCGGGCCCTGCTGGACACCGCCCGCACCATGTATGACTACATCCTGATCGACTCCCCCGCCGGACTGGGCGCCGGCTTCCGGCTGGCCGTATGCGGCGCGGACCGGGCCATCGTCATCGCCACCAACGACGCCTCCTCCCTGCGGGACGCCCAGCGGACCGTGACCGAGCTGGACCACCTCCGGCAGGTCCACCTGATCATGAACCGCATCCAAACCAGGCTGCTCCGGCGCCTGCGCACCACCATAGACGACGCCATGAACACCGCCGGACTGCCCCTGGTGGGGGTGGTGCCGGAGGACCCCCAGGTGATCCTGTGCGCCAATCTGGGCAAGCCCCTCACCACCCGGGGCAAAAGAGGGGCCGCCCTGGCCTGCTGGAACATCGCCCAGCGGCTGGATGGAAACAAGGTCCCCATCATGAAGATACGATAAGCCAACTCCAAGGAGGTATTGATGCCATGAACATCGCGATAATGAGCCATACCAAAAAGCAGGAGCTGATGGTCCAGTTCTGCACCGCCTACTGCGGCGTCCTGTCCAAGCATTCCGTCTGCGGCACCAACGCCACCGGACGTATGGTGGCGGAGGCCACAGGCCTGCCTGTCCAGCTCTTCCTGTCCCACGAGCACGGGGGCATCGAGCAGATCGGCCAGCGCATCATATACAACGAGATCGATATGGTCCTCTTCTTCAACTCACCCCAGGATAACGAGATGGACAAGGATGTGCTGTACATCACCCGCCTGTGCGACCAGCACTCCGTCCCCGTGGCTACCAACGTGGCCACCGCTGAACTCCTGATCCACGGCCTGGCCCGGGGCGACCTGGACTGGCGGGAGGGCATGAACCCCAACCGGGTCCCCTTCGCGCTGTAAGTCACGGACCGCGTTTCGCGCTCCCGTCCCGATTCCGGAGGATGGGAGCGTTCCGCTTTTTTGCGCCCTGTAGGACGCAACGACCCCGGCGCGCCGTTCTAATCGGGTTTTGCGCGGCAATCAGGCGGCGGGCCGGGCCGTCCCGCCCTACATCCGTTTTCTTTGGGTGCATCCCAGGGCCTCCCCCGCACAAAATCAATCAAGCCTGTGTGTATTTGAATAAGAAAGGAAATGTGGCTTATGGCTAAGGTACAACCCAGAACGCTCTCCGGTTTTATGGAGCTCCTCCCCCCACGGCAGATACAGTTTGACCGGATGATGGAAATTATCCGCCGCTCCTTCTCCCTCTACGGCTTTACCCCCCTGGACACCCCCCTCATCGAAGCCAGCGAGGTGCTGCTGGCCAAGGGCGGCGGCGAGACGGAAAAGCAAATCTACCGCTTTACCAAGGGGGACAGCGACCTGTCCCTCCGCTTCGACCTCACCGTCCCCCTGGCCAAGTACGTGTCCCTGAACTACGCCAAGCTGGCCTTCCCCTTCCGCCGGTTCCAGATCGGCAAGGTCTACCGGGGCGAGCGGGCCCAGCGGGGGCGGTTCCGGGAGTTCTATCAGGCGGACATCGACGTCATCGGCGACGGCCAGCTGGACATCTCCAACGACGCCGAAATTCCCGCCATCATCTACCGCACCTTCACCTCCCTGGGCCTGAACCGCTTCCAGATTCGGGTGAACAACCGGAAGGTCCTCAACGGCTTCTATGCCATGCTGGGCCTGACCGCCCAGGCCGGCGCCATCATGCGCACGGTGGACAAGCTGGAGAAGATTGGCGAGAAGTCGGTCCGTGAGCTCCTCACCGCCCCGGACATCGGCCTGACCGACGAGCAAGCGGCGGAGATACTCAAGTTCATCGCCATCAAGGGCCGCAACGCCGGCGTCCTCGCCGCCCTGGAGGGCTACCGGGGCCGGGACCCCAAGTTTGACGAGGGCCTGGACGAGCTGTCCGCCGTGGCCAAAAACCTGACCGCCTTCGGCGTGCCCGAGACGCACTTCGTCCTGGACCTGACCATCGCCCGGGGGCTGGACTACTACACCGGCACCGTCTACGAGACGGCCATGCTGGACCACCCGGAGATTGGCTCCATCTGCTCCGGCGGGCGGTATGATAACCTTGCGGAATATTACACCGATAAACAACTCCCCGGCGTGGGCATCTCCATCGGCCTGACCCGGCTCTTCTTCGTGCTGGAGGACCAGGGCTACCTGAACGACGACCTGAACACCGCCCCCGCCGACGTGCTCATCCTCCCCATGACCGGCGACATGGGCCCGGCCATCCAGCTGGCTACCTACCTGCGGGACCGCTCGCTCCAGGTCCAGATTTACGGGGAGCAGAAGAAATTCAAACAGAAGATGTCCTACGCCGACAAGCTGGGGGTGCCTTACGTCGTCCTCCTGGGCGAGGACGAGATCAAACAGGGCAAGTACGCCTTGAAGGATATGCGCTCCGGGGAGCAAAAGCTGCTGGCCACCGAGGAGGTTTTCCGCGAGATTTCCACCCACGCCGGCGCGGGCGGCGGCGCCAAGCCCATCCTGGACAAGGGGGAATAAACTTTCCAAACTTTTGCGGAAATGAATCCCTCCACCACCGGACTTCGTCCGGCGGTCCCCCTCCCTTTAACAAGGGAGGCTTTGGGAGGAAAACTCACAATTAAGCGTCAAAAGCCCCCCTTGTCAAAGGGGGGAGGGCCACGAAGTGGCGGGGGGATTCCACCGCTGCGCAAAGGAGACCCCCATGAAAAAGAAGCTCTGGATTCTCTGTATCATTGTTGTTCTTCTATCCTCCTTCGGCCTTGGTCTTGCCGCGGGCTATGTTGCTTCGGACTATTCAACGGAGGAATTCAGCTACGACCAAATCAAGGGCTCCAATGCTGACCCCCACCCCCAGTCGGCCCGCTTCATCAACATCTTCTATGAGGGCGACTTCCCCGGCATGAGCGACTTCCCCATTACGGCGGAGCAGGCCGAACCGGGGAAACAGGCGCTGAACGCCCTGCGGGGGCAAACATACACCCGGCTTTTCCCGCTTATAAGACCCAGCAAAAAAGGAATCGGGATCTATGAGGTCAGCGGCTGCACTCCCTCTTATACCGCGTACTGGGACGGCAAACATTTATGGCTTCCCGACGAAGGGCGCTGGCGGGGCTATGTTCCCTCCTCCCCCGGCCAGCTGGAGCAGGAATTCCAGTCGAGCTGGCAATTACAAAACGGAATTATAGATGGAAAATAATACAAATAGGAGTTGATATTTATGGGTGACACAAGCACCTTTTACCGCACCCACACCTGCGGGGAGCTCCGGATGGAGCAGGCCGGACAGACAGTCACTTTGGCCGGCTGGATGGAGAACCTGCGGGAGGTGGGGCAGAATCTGGCCTTCCTGGTCCTGCGGGACTTCTACGGCACCACCCAGGTGGTGCTGGAGACGGAGGAGACGGTCCAGGCCGTCAAGGAGCTGAACAAGGAGACGGTCATTTCCGTCACCGGCGTGGTCCGGGAACGGGACAGCAAAAACCCCAAGCTCCCCACCGGCGACATTGAGGTGGTGCCCGCCAAAATCCAGGTGCTGGGCAGGTGCCGCCACAACGAGCTGCCCTTCCCCGTCACCCGGTCCCGGGAGGCCGACGAGTCCGCCCGGCTGAAATACCGCTACCTGGACCTGCGCAATCCGGAGGTGAAGGACAACATCGTCCTGCGGTGCCAGGTGGTGTCCGCCCTGCGGGCCGCCATGACCGGCCACGGCTTTTTGGAGGTCACCACCCCCATCCTCACCGCTTCCTCCCCCGAGGGCGCCCGGGACTATCTGGTGCCCTCCCGGAAGCACCCCGGCAAGTTCTACGCCCTGCCCCAGGCCCCCCAGCAGTTCAAACAGCTGCTCATGGCTTCCGGCTTTGACAAGTACTTCCAGATCGCCCCCTGCTTCCGGGACGAGGACGCCCGGGGCGACCGCTCCCCCGGCGAGTTCTACCAGCTGGACATGGAGATGGCCTTCGCCAACCAGGAGGACGTGTTCGCCGTGCTGGAGGACGTGCTCCCCCCCATCTTCGCCAAGTACGGCAAGTACAGCACCGCCTCCGCCGCCCCCTTCGTCCGCATCCCCTATCTGGAGTCCATGGAGAAGTACGGCTCCGACAAGCCCGACCTGCGCATCGACCTGACTGTGCAGGACGCCACCTCCCTGCTGGCCGGCTGCGGCTTCCCGCCCTTTGAGAACCAGACCGTCAAAGCTATCGTGGTGTCCGATTTCTCCGGCACCCGGAAGCAGATCGACGGGCTGTGCGGCGAGGTGGAGGTCCAGTCGGGAAATAAGGCCTACTGGTTCCGCTATGATGAGAACGGCGAGATCGTAGGCGGCATCGCCAAGTTCGTCCAGCCCATCAAGGACCAGGTGGTGGAGGGTCTGAAGCTGGAGAAGGGCTGCTTCGTGGGCCTTACCGCCGGGGCGCTGCTGGCCGCCCAGAAGACCGCCGGCGTACTCCGGAACAAGCTGGGCGCCTTCTGCCCCGGACACATGGACAAGGAGCGTTATGAGTTCTGCTGGATCGTGGACTTCCCAATGTATGAGATTGGCGAGGAGTCCGGCGGGCTGGAGTTCTGCCACAACCCCTTCTCCATGCCCAACGGCGGGCTGGAGATCATCGAAAAGGCCATCAAGGGGGAGGTGGACCCCCTGTCCATCACCGCCTTCCAGTATGACCTGGTGTGCAACGGCGTGGAGCTGTCCTCCGGCGCGGTGCGCAACCACGACCCCGAGCTTATGGTCAAGGCCTTCTGGATGGTGGGCCTGGAGGAGGAGGACGTGCGCGGCAAGTTCCCCGCCATGTACAACGCCTTCACCTACGGCGCGCCCCCCCACGCCGGCATCGCCCCTGGGGTGGACCGGATGGTCATGCTGCTGTCCGGCGAGGAGTCCATCCGGGAGGTCATCCCCTTCCCCATGAACAAAAACGCCCAGGACCTGATGATGGGCGCCCCGGGCACCGTGGAACAGCGCCAGCTGGACGAGCTGAACATCGCCGTCACCAAAACAGAAGAGGAATAAATACCTGCCCCGGAAGGCTTACCCCCTTCCGGGGATTTTTGACGGCGGGAGGGATTCCGTTTGCAGGCAGTCTGTAGGGCGCGACGACCTCGGCGCGCCGTTCTCTGGCGGCAGAGGGGTTCCGTGTAAAGAGAGATGAACCGGAATCCCCCAGTCAGCGGCTCCGCCGCTGCCAGCCCCCTTTAGCAAGGGGGCCTTTTGGAGCAGAACCGGGGCCTTCAAGCGCCCAAGCCCCCCTTGCTAAAGGGGGGCCGACTCCCCCTGTCAGGGGGAGATGGCCGAAGGCCAGAGGGGGTAGGGGAGGCCACGAAGTGGCGGGGGGATTCCATTTACAGGCAGTCTGTAGGGCGCGACGACCCCGGCGCGCCGTTCTCTGGGGACGAGGGGCTCCAAAATTTGTGAGCCAAGCTTGCGGTCAACGCAGTTCATATTGCTATTTTCCCCAAATGGTGGTAAAATAGATAAATTAGAACCTGTCCGCGGGCCGGGGCAAAACCCGAGGCCCATCCCGGAAGACAAAAGGGGGCTGACCTTTTATGCGCAAGTTGGTCATTGACAAGGCCGGAGTGAAGCATAACCTGACCGTCATCAAGGAGAAGGCGGCGGGGGCGGTCATTTATGGCGTCCTCACCGGCGACGGAGGGGGCGCGGGCGTTGTCCCCATGGCGCGGCTCCTCCGGGCGGAGGGGATCGGCCGCTTCGCCGTCTACGACGTGGGCGAGGCGAAAGCATTGCGGGAGGCCGGCTTTGTGGACGAGGAGATCCTCATGCTCCGCTCCACCACCGACCGGGAGGAGCTGGAGCAGCTGGTGGACCTGGGGGTGGTGTGCACCATCTCCTCGGTGGACACCGGCCTGGCCCTCAACGCCCTGGCGGAGAACCGGGCCACCGTGGCCTGCGCCCACATCCAGGTGGACACCGGCATGGGCTTCGGCGGCTTTCTGGTCAGCGAACCGGAAAAAATCCTGCTGGCCTACCGCTCCCTGCCCAACGTGGCCCTGGAGGGCATCTACACCCAGCTCCACAGCATCAAGCTCAACGACCCGGAGACGGGCCACCAGCTGGACCAGTTCCACCAGGTGCTGGACGCCATCCACGACGCCGGCTTTGAGACGGGGATCGTCCACGCCGCTGGCTCCTTCACCCTGCTCCACAACTCCAACGCCCGGTTGGACGGCGTCCGGGCCGGCTCCGCCATTCTGGGCCGCTGCCGCCGCACCATGGACGACCGGCTGAAAACCATAGGCGCCGGCGAGGCCCCCCTGGCGGAGGTCCGCTGGCTGCCCAAGGGACACACCATCGGAACGGACAGGCCCGTGGTTTTGAAAAAGCCCACCCGGGTGGCCGTCCTCCCTGTGGGCTACCTCAACGGCTTCGGGCTCACCCGGCCCCGGGAGAGCGGCTTCTGGGCCATGCTGGCCCAGTGGCGGCACGCCAAAAGGCGCACCGTCCGGGTGGGCGGCCAGCGCCTGCGGGTCATCGGCCCCATCGGCGCCACCGAAACCCTGCTCAACGCCACCAATGTAAAGTGCTCCGCCGGCGACCTGGCCACCTTCGACATCGACCCCATTTTCGCCAGGGGGTTCGTCCGGGAATTCCGGTAAACAGGACGCGGCGCACGCGTAGGGCGGGACGACCCGGCCCGCCGCAAACACGGCGCGCCCTGTGATATTCAAAAAATCAAGAGAGGTCTTTTCCAATGTCCAACAATCTCCCCTTCCAGCCGCTGGTCTTCGGCGGCGACATCAACGTATACAGCGTGGCCCGGGCCTTCCACGAGGCCTATGGCATCCGCACCATCGCCTACGGCAAATACCCCTCCTTCCCCTGCTTCAACAGCGCCATTCTGGACTACCGGGTGTGCCCCGACAACGAGGATGAGTCCGTCTTCCGCCGCAACGTCCAGGCGGTGGCCAAGGAGCTCCCCGACAAAAAAATCATCCTGCTGGGCTGCGGGGACAACTACGTCCAGATGGCGGCCCACTACCGGGACCTGGCCCCCTCCAACGTGATTGCCCCCTACATCGACGCCGGGCTGCTGGACAAGCTGATTAACAAGGAGGAGTTCTACAAGCTGTGCGACCAGTACAGCATCGACCACCCGGCCACCTTCATCTATGACAAGTCCATGGGCCACAACTTCACCCTCCCCTGGGGCCCCCCCTATATCGCCAAGCCCGCCGAGAGCGTCACCTACTGGGCCACCGGGGACGACACCCTGGCCAAGGTCTATGTCTGCCAGAGCTGGGAGGAGCTGCTCCAGAGCCTGGACCACGTCTACGCCGCCGGCTATCAGAACCACATGATCCTCCAGGAGTTCATCCCCGGGGACGACAGCTATATGCGCGTGCTCACCAGCTACTCCGACCGCAACGCCAGGGTCACCACCATGTGCCTGGGCCACGTCCTGCTGGAGGAGCACTCCCCCCACGGCATCGGCAACCACGCCGTCATCCTCACCGAGTGCAACCGGGAGCTGGAGCTGAAAATCAAGGGGCTGCTGGAGGCCCTCCACTTCGTGGGCTTCTCCAACTTTGACATCAAGTACGACCGGCGGGACGGCAAGTACAAGGCCTTCGAGATCAACTGCCGCCAGGGCCGCAGCAACTACTATGTCACTGGCTCCGGGTACAACATCGCCAAGCTGCTGGTGGAGGACCTGGTGGAGGGGAAGGAGCTGCCCTTCCAGATGGCGGATTCCCGCTCGCTGTGGCGGATGGTGCCCAAAAACGTGGCCTTCAAGTTCACCCCCAAGCAGTACCACCAGGAGATGCGGGAGCTGATGAAGGCCGGGGCCGACCACCACGCCCTGGTCTACTCCGGGGACTCCTCCCTGAAGCGCCGCCTGCGGGTGTGTAAAAACCACCTGGGCAACATGAAGCGCTTCCCCAAGTACTGCAAGGCGCCGGAGGGGTAGGGCTTGTTTGAAACATGTCAACATGCCCAAACGCCGGCTCTTTTTCCGCCATGCTTTGCCAATTTTCCTTGAAATACATCCAGTATTCCTGCGTCAAATTGGCTTCGTCTGGCGAAA
>JAAWNI010000033.1 GCA_022798855.1 Lawsonibacter sp.
CCCCGCTTCGGCGGAAAACGTCCGGTGGCTGCAGCGGGCCGCCGGCCTGCCCGCCACGGGCTGTTTGGATAAAGCCACCTGGGACGCCTTGTCCCACCTATATGAGATTTTCGTGGTTCGGGATACCGACTGTCAGCCGGAGTTCACCGGCGGCTGGGGATAAAAAACAGCACCGCCCGCCCCATGTGGGGCGGGCGGATTCCGTCACAAAGTAAAAGAATCCCCCAGTCACCGCCTACGGCGGCGACAGCCCCCTTTAGCAAGGGGGCCTTTGGAGCAAAACCGGGGTCGTCAAGCACCCAAGCCCCCCTTGCCAAAGGGGGGTGCCCCGAAGGGGCGGGGGGATTCCGTCCACGGGAAGACGATGGCTTTTCAGCAAACAAACCGCCCGCCCCATGTGGGGCGGGCGGTCCGCGTTACAGAGACGCGCTGGGCAGGTTGTCCACAAAGGCCCGCAGCTGGGACTGGCTGGTCATCTGGCCCAGCTGGAGCAGGATGGCGTTCCGCTGTTCCGGGGTGCAGCGGTCGTAGAAGGCGGAGGCCTGGGGGTTCTTTTGCAGCAGCTCCCCGAAGGTCACCGCCGCGTTCATGTTCAAGTCCATACAATCACCTCACGGGTAGTATGGCCCGCGAAAGGCGAAAGCATACCGGAAAAGCTCAGGATTCCTCTTCCGGCCTGTCATAATCGTCGATGTCAAGCAAAATTTTTTCAGACTCCACCCGGTTGATGGCGTACAGGTCGATTTCGCCGTCCGACAGAGTCCCCACAAAGACCGCGTTCAGGTCCCTGTCATAGCAGCCGAACACCTTGCCGCCCTCGTCGCATTTGTAACGCTTCAAGCTGGAGTAGAGGATGCCGTGCTGCTTCAAAACGGCCTTGGACGCCACCCAGTCATCCTTTTGCGGGTCAAAATACTCCTCGAACCGCCAGCCAGCCTGTTCCAGCGCCCGCTCCGCAGTGTCATAATTCGCTCCGCCCAGCACATTCCAGAGCACCTCCAGCAGAAAGCCGGACAGGCTCTGTTTGTCCTCCCGCCACTTGGCAATGGGGTCCCGCTCGTGGCGCCAGTACAGGGGCGGGTCGTCCTGGCCCAGGTCCTCCTTGCGCAGTCCGAAGGAGGCCCCGCCCCCGCTGAAGTCGCTGCCGATGAGCAGATAGTCGCCGGCCAGGCCGGGCCACTCCTCCCGCGGGGTGTGCACAAAGGGATAATAGCGGTTTCTGGAATTGACGGTTTTCTGATTGGCGTTCAGGTCGTCCACATACTCCTGGAGCTCGTCGTAATACATCCAGGGCACGGCCGCGCCGGTCCACAGGTTGGAGGTGGCGAAGAGCGGGCATTGCCAGGCCAGCTCCATAAATTCGGTGTAGACCAGGGGCAGGGGGATTTGCTTCTCCCGCTTCAGCTCCTCCAGAAAATCCCGGCCCGCCGGCTGGCTGTAGCCCAGAATTTTGAGAAGTTCGGCGGCGGACAGGTCATACTGTATGTCCATTACATCCTACCTCTTTTAATAGGTGTGGTCGCAGACCTCCAGAATCTTCGCCTGGATGATTTTCAGGTCCTCGAAGGCCTCCGGGCGGCGGCGGGGGTCCCGGAGGATGGCGGCGGGGTGGAAGAGGGCGGTCATCCACACGCCGTTTTTCTCGAACCACTGGCCATGCTCCTTGGTGATCTTAAAATCGGGCTTGATGATGCGGCAGGCGGAGATGCGGCCCAGGCAGATGATGATTTTGGGCCGGATGAGGGCCACCTGGCTGCGCAGGTAGTCGATGCAGGCGTCCTGCTCGGTGTTCAGGGGGTCGCGGTTCTGGGGCGGGCGGCACTTGACCATGTTGGCGATGTAGACATTTTTCTCCCGGCTCAGGTCCACCATCTCCAGCATGTCGTCCAGCAGCTTGCCCCCCCGGCCCACGAAGGGCTTGCCCTGCAAATCCTCGTTCTCGCCGGGGCCCTCGCCGATGCACATGACCTCGGCGTCTCGGGGCCCCATTCCAAACACTACATTGTGCCGTGTGTCGGCCAGGGCGCACTTCTGGCAGGACAGACAGGCCTGCTCCAGGGCTTCCCATTCATTGTACAGCATTGCGGTTCCTCCTTGTCATGCAAAATTCGACAGCGCTGGGGAGAGTATACCATAAATCCCCACGGCGGGGAAGGAATTTTTCAGCCAAAAAATTATTTTTAACTTTTTTTGCCCTTTCTTTTGTATGGCTGAGGCGGTTGAAATCCCTCAAAAACACAATATATTGTATTTATGATTGTTATAACTGGCATATATTGTGTATATCTGGGGGTTCCGTGCGGGCGGCCGCGGTGTAGAACATGCGTTTTTTGTCATTTTACTACGAACTTTTGCGAGAAAGTGCGAAGTTTGCAACAAAATGGGCGAAAAAAAACACTTGCAATTTAGGTTTACAGCGGTTATACTAAAAAACGTAAAGTGGAGCGAAGTGGGGGAAAATCCCTCAAACAACTGCCTTCGTGGGGGAGGGGTGAGGGATGTGACCGGCACCTATGAGCATAATATTGATGCCAAAGGCCGGCTCTTTATCCCCGCCAAGCTCCGTGAGGAGCTGGGCGTTACCTTCTATCTGGCTATGGGCGTGGACGCTTGTCTGGCTATCTATCCCCTGTCCACCTGGGACCGCTTCACTGAAAAATTCGCTTCCCTGCCTATGAGCCAATCCAAATCCATGCGTACGCTCTTCGCCAACGCCGTCAAGTGCGACCTGGACAGCCAGGGCCGCATCGTCATCCCTCAAAAGCTGAGGAAATACGCCGGGCTGGAGAAGGAGGCTGTAATCATCGGCGTCCACGACCGGGCCGAGATCTGGTCCGCCGATGCCTGGAACGCCCAGGAGGAGGAAGAGATGACGCCCGAGAAGATGGCCGCCTGCATGGCGGAGCTGGGGTTCTGATATGAGTGAATTTACCCACCGCCCCGTGATGCTGGAGGAGTGCATTGAGGGGCTGGACATCCGCCCAGATGGAATCTATCTGGACGGCACCCTGGGCCGGGCGGGCCACAGCCGTGAGATTGCCAAACGGCTGTCCACAGGCCGGCTCATCTGCGTGGACCGGGACCAGGCGGCCCTGGACGCCGCCCAGGAGCGGCTGGCCCCCTGGCTGGACAAGGTGGAGCTGGTCCACAGCAATTTCGACCAGGTGGACCAAATCCTGGACAGGCTGTCCCTGCCCGGCGTGGACGGGATGCTCTTCGACCTGGGGGTGTCCTCCCCACAGCTGGACGACGGCAGCCGGGGCTTCTCCTACATGGCCGACGCCCCCCTGGACATGCGCATGGACCGGGAGGAGGGCCTTACCGCCGCCGAGATTGTCAACGGCTGGCCCCAGGAGGAGCTGCGGCGTATCATCTCCCAATACGGCGAGGAGCGTTTCGCCCCCCAGATCGCCAGGGCCATCGTCCGCCGGAGGGTGGACAGGCCCATCTCCACCACCCTGGAGCTGGTGGAGGTCATCAGGAGCGCCATGCCCCCCAAGGCCCTGCGGGAAAAGCAGCACCCCGCCAAACGCACCTTTCAGGCCATCCGCATCGCCGTCAACGACGAGCTGGCCAGCGTGGACCGGGTGCTCCAGCGGGCCGTCCCACGGCTGAACCGGGGCGGACGGCTGGCGGTAATCACCTTCCACTCCCTGGAGGACCGGATCGTGAAGACCGGCCTGGCCGGCTTCGCCAGGGGCTGCACCTGTCCGCCCGACTTCCCCGTGTGCGTCTGCGGCAGGACCCCGGACGTGAAGCTGATCCATAAAAAGCCCATCCTGCCCAGCGAGAGGGAGATTGAGGAGAACCCCCGGGCCCGCAGCGCCAAGCTGAGGCTTGCCGAGAAGCTGTAAAGCCAAGGCCCTGCGGAAGATTCAGAGCAAAGGAGAACCGCTATGGCTAAATCCCGCCGCCGTAACACAACCGCATACAGCACCTACGGCAGCGTGGCCTACGCCCCCGCCTATGACGGCAATGCCGTCCGCGCCCCCCGGCGGGAGGAAGAGCTCCGCCGGGCCCCCCGCCCCAAACAGCGGGAACAGGTCCGCCGCCACGAGCGGGCCAGGGTGGAGGTCCGGAAGGCGGGAAAAGTCTCCCTCTTCGCGGTGGTCGGCTTTATGGCCGTGGCCGTCTTCGCCGTCATGCTGGTGGCCAGCTACGCCCAGCTCAGCGTGGCCAACGACGAGATGGTGGCCCTCCAGCGGGAGCTGTCTGAGCTCCAGAGCCAGAACACCATCCTGACCGCTCAGTATGAGAAGGTTTTTGACCTGGCCACCATTCAGGAGGCGGTGGGCGACACCATGGTCCGGCCCACCACCGACCAGGTGGTATATATCGACCTGTCCGCGCCGGATACCGTCACCCTCTACCAGGAGGAATCCCTGGACGCCGGCATTCAGTCCCTGGTCAGCGGAATACAAAACCTCTTCAGCGGAATCATAGAATATTTCCGCTGAGCCGGCCATATAGTTAGAGCGTGCCCGAGAAACGGGCGCCGAATGGCATACCGTGGAAGAGCCGGCGGGTCACAGCGCACAAACTCACCCGGCATATACGGACTTTCGGACAGATAAAAACTGCCGCGCGGGAGCGTGGGCGGAGGTCCCAAAAGAGACAGCGGGCGCAAGAAAGAGATTTTCTTGCGCCCTTTTCCTGAAAGGAGGGTTTTCACATGCGAAAGAAACCGCCCAGTCAGACGGGCCGGGGAGGCCTGCCCCCTGTGACGGGGACCCGGGGCGCACACTCCAAGCGGTCCATCTTCCGCCGCACCCTGTTCCTGATGGGGGTCTGCGGCTTCGCGATGTTCGTCCCCCTGATCTGGAAGCTGTGGGACATCGCCATCGTCCACCACGACGAGTATCAGAAGATGGCCACCGACCAGTGGACCCTGAAGCAGCTCATCACCGCAGAGCGGGGCAAGATATACGACCGGAACGGCAACATCATGGCCATGTCGTCCACCGTGTATAAGCTCATCCTCTCCCCCAGGGACCTGATTGCCAGCGTATCCGACAAGGATGCCGACGGAAAGCCGCTGGAGGACGCGGTCCATGAAGCCATGGTGGCCGCCAAGCAGAGCCAGGTGGTGGAGGACCTGATGGAGCTGATCCCCGGCCTGGACCGGGAGGCGGTGGTGGGACACGTCAACGCCACCAAAAAGGCCTATCGGGAGATCAAGGTGAACATCGAGGAGGAGGAGAAGCAGGCCATTCAGGAGTACATCGCGGAGAACAAGGCCGGCGGCTACCTGTACCTCTCCCCGGACACCAAGCGGTATTACCCCTACTCCGGCCTGGCCGCCCAGGCCCTGGGCTTTGTCAACGCCAACGGCGGGGCCTACGGCATCGAGGCGGCGTACAACGACGTGCTGGAGGGCACCGCCGGCCGGGTGGTCACCACCAGGACCGCAGGAGGCACCGCCCGGTACAACGCCTATTCCGAATATGTGGACGCCGTCAACGGCTACGACCTGACCTTGACCATCGACACCACCATCCAGTCCTATCTGGAAAAGACCCTGGAGGAGGGGATCAAGGATTTCAGCGTCCAGGACGGGGCCTTCGCCATCGCCATGAACCCCAAGACCGGAGCCATCTACGGCATCGCCAGCTCCCCCGACTTCGACCCCAACAGCTACTCCAAAATCATCAACGAGGAGCTGCTCGGCGGGCTGGAGGAGGACGCGGCCGCCATCTTTGAGAAGCTGAAGGCCAACAACACCGAAAACCTCACCGACAGCCAGCTGATGGAGAAGGCGGAGGCTCAGGCCTACTCCAACGCGGTGAACACCCAGTGGCGCAGCAAGGCCATTGACTCCCGGTATGAGCCGGGGTCGGTATTCAAGGCCATCGTGCTGGCCGCCGCCCTGGAGGAGGGGGTGGTCACCGAAAACGACCGCTTCTTCTGCTCCGGCCACGCCGACGTGCCCGGCTACCCCCAACCCATCAACTGTTCCAACACAAAGGGCCACAAGGACCAGGACCTGGCCAAGGCGGTGGCCAACTCCTGCAACCCCGCCTTTATCGAGATCGGCGGCCGGCTGGGCAAGGAAAAGTTTTACGACTACTTCGAGGCCTTCGGCATGACGGAGAACACCGGAATCGACCTGCCCGGCGAGGCCAGCCTGGCCGGCGCCATGTGGAGCCGGGAGGAGATGAGCAACGTGGACCTGGCGGTGGCCTCCTTCGGCCAGCGCTTTGAGATCACCCCCCTGCAGATGATCTGCGGCTTCTCCGCCGTTATCAACGGGGGCAACCTGGTAAAGCCCTATGTGGTCCAGTCCGTCAGCACCCAGGACGGCACCGTGGTCCAGAACACCCAGCCCGAGGTGGTCCGGCAGGTCATCAGCAAACAGACCAGCCAGCGGGCCGCCGATATCCTGGAGCAGGTGGTTGCCAAGGGCAGCGGCAACAACGGCTATGTGGCGGGCTACCGCATCGGCGGCAAGACGGGCACCTCCGAGGTGAAAACCAAGGATAAGGACCACTATATCGTCTCCTTTATGGGCTACGCCCCCGCCGACGACCCCCAGCTGATCGTCCTGCTGGCCTACGACCACCCCCAGGTCAAGGAGCCGGGGAGCAATTACGGCCCCAGCGGCGTGTACATCAGCGGCGGCAACATGGCCGCCAAAAAAGCCGGGCCCCTCATCGCCCAGATCCTGGACTACCTGGGGATCGAAAAGACCTACTCCGCAGAGGAGGCCGCCGCGGCCGACGTGTCCATGCCCAAGGTGACCGGCGCAGGCGTTCCCAAGGCGGAGGACACCCTCTCCAAGGTAAACCTCCGGTTCCGTACCATCGGTGAGGGAGACACCGTCTCCCGGCAGATTCCCGCCGCCGGTACCAAGATCCCCGGCGGGTCCACCGTCATCCTCTACCTGGGCGACGCCGCCCCGGAATCCAGCGGCACCGTCCCGAACGTCATCGGCATGACCTATGAAAACGCCAAAAACGCCCTGGAAAAGGAGGGCTTCTTTATGAAGGCCTCCGGCGCGTCGGTCTACTACGGCAACACCACCACCGCTGAGAGCCAGAGCATCGCCGGCGGCGTGGCCGCCGTCACCGGTACGGTCATCGACGTGAAGTTCTTCAATGTGGTAGAGGACGGGTATACGGGATAGGAAGAAAGCCCCCCTCCAAGAGGGAGCCAACGACACCGTGTTTTTCCACAAGCCGGGGCAAAGCCCTTGCCCCGCACAAGCGTCCTTGTTTCATCGGCCAAACCTTTCAACCGCAATCTTATAGAGAATAAAACTCCACCCTTGAGGGGTGACACCATTTGAAGCTGTATGAACTTTTGGACGGCGTCTCCCTCACAGGGGGGAGTGCCAGCCAGGAAATGGAAATATCTTCCATATCCTGCGACACCCGGGACATCAGGCCCGGCGCGCTCTTCGTGGCCCTGCCCGGCGGCAAAACCGACGGCCACCTGTACATCTCCGCGGCCCTGGACCGGGGCGCGTCAGCCGTTTTGTGCCAGCGGCCGCCGGACGCTCCGGGGCCCTGGCTCACCACGGAGGATACCCGCCTGGCCCTGGCCCTCATCTCCGCCAACTGGTTCGGCCGGCCGGGGGACGCCATGGCCCTCATTGCCGTCACCGGCACCAACGGCAAAACCACCACCACCAGCCTGATCAAGGAGCTGCTGGAGCGGGCCGCCGGGGCCAAGGTGGGCCTGATCGGCACCAACCGGAACATGATCGGGGACGTGGAGCTGCCCGCCCACCGCACTACCCCGGACAGCTATGAGCTCCAGTCCCTGCTGCGCCGGATGGCCGACGAGGGCTGCACCCACGTGGTGATGGAAGCTTCCTCCCACGCCCTGGCCCAGCGCCGGACGGCGGGGCTTGCCTTCGACGTAGGGGTGTTCACCAACCTGACCCAGGACCACCTGGACTACCACCACACCATGGAGGAGTACCGGGCGGCCAAGGGCCTGCTCTTTGACCAGTGCCGGCGGGCCGTCCTCAACTTGGACGACGAAGCGGGCCGCTGGTATCTGGACCGGGTGGGCTGTCCTGTCTTCACCTACTCAGAGAACCGGAGCCAGGCCGGCCTTACCGCCCGGAACATCCGCCTGTTCCCCGGCCATGTGGAGTTCGAAGCCCTGGTCCAGGGGGACATCTCCCGGGTCCATCTGCCCATCCCAGGCGGCTTCTCCATCTACAACGCCCTGGCCGCTCTGGCGGCGGGGCTGTGCCTGGGGCTGGAGCTGGAGCCTATGGCCCAGGCCATGCCGGCGGTCAGAGGGGTAAAGGGCCGGGTGGAGGTGGTCCCCGTCCCCCGGGCCTACACCGTCATCATCGACTACGCCCACAGCCCCAACGCCCTGGAGAACATCCTCACCACCGCCCGGGACTTTACCGCCGGAAGGCTGTTCTGCCTTTTCGGCTGCGGGGGCGACCGGGACCGCTCCAAGCGGCCCATCATGGGGGCCATCGCCGAGGAGCTGGCCGATGTGGCCGTGGTCACCTCCGACAACCCCCGCACCGAGGACCCCCAGTCCATCATCGACGAAATTCTGGCCGGCATGTCCGGGAACGCCGCCGCCCGCCACGTGGAGCCCGACCGCCGGGCCGCCATCGCCTGGGCGCTGTCCCAGGGAAGGCCGGGGGATGTGATCGTCCTGGCCGGCAAGGGCCACGAGGTTTATCAGGAGGTCGACGGCGTCCAGCACCACCTGGACGAGCGGGAGGTGGTGGCGGAGTATTTCCAGGCCGCCGACAATCCCCGACAACAAAAGACTGGAAAAGTTCCGGCGGATGTGATATAGTGTGTTGTTTTATACAGCTCCCTCGGGGAGGGGGCCTTTCAAAAGAGAAAAACCGGGAGGGTTCCAGCCATGACATACATCCTCAGCTTTATTATCGCCTTCGGCGTGGCCGCCATCGCGGGCCAGCTGCTGATTCCGCTGCTGCACCGGCTGAAAGCCGGCCAGGCCATCCGGACAGACGGCCCCACCTGGCACATGTCCAAGCAGGGCACCCCCACCATGGGCGGCATCATGTTCATCATCGCCATTGGAGCGGCCTGCCTGATGGCCGGGTGGGAACAGATCCAGGCGGGGAATTACAAACACCTGTATGTCTTCCTCTTCGCCCTGGTCTTCGGCGTGATCGGGATGGTCGACGACTTTCAGAAGCTGCGCCACCACGCCAACGAGGGCCTTACCGCCGCCCAGAAGTTCCTCCTCCAGCTGGCGGCGGCCATCGCCTTTACCGTGCTCATGCGGGGGGAGGGCTACCTGACCCCCAACCTCTTCGTCCCCTTCCTCAACGCCGCCATCCCCCTGCCCTGGGTGGTGTACATGGTCTTCGCCGCCTTCGTCATGGTGGGGACGGTGAACGCCGTCAACCTCACCGACGGCATTGACGGCCTGGCCACCGGCGTTACCATCCCCGTGGCCCTTTTCTACATGGCGGCTTCCGCATGGTTCGGCCGGAATGACCTGGCCATCCTCTCCGCCGCCGTAACCGGAGGGCTGGCCGCCTTCCTGATCTACAACTTCCACCCCGCGAAGGTCTTTATGGGGGACACCGGCTCCCTCTTTTTGGGGGGCATGGTGTGCGGCCTGGCCTTCGCCCTGGATATCCCCCTGGTGATCCCCATCATCGGGCTGGTCTATGTGGCTGAGGTGCTGTCCGACATCATCCAGGTGGCCTATTTCAAAAAGACCCACGGAAAGCGGTTCTTCCGCATGGCCCCCCTCCACCACCACCTGGAGATGGGGGGCTGGAGCGAAACCAAGCTGTTCTGCGTTTTCTCCGGCATCACCCTGGTCCTGTGCTGCCTGGGCTTTTTGGGGATTATGTACCGGTATCCCATGTGAGGAATAAAGCCCCCCTTGTAAAAGGGGGAGGGCCGCCGGGCGGAGCCCAGTGGCGGGGGGATTCCGTTTGCAGGAAAATGCTCAAATAAACCGGAATCCCCAGTCACGGCTTCGCCGTGCCAGCCCCCTTTGACAAGGGGGCCACAAACCTGAAAGGAGGTTCTGTCCCTTTGGCCCGCAAAGCAAAACGCGATTTGACCATGGAGGAGCAGCTGGCCCGGGGCCCGCTGGACCTGCCCTTTCTCATGCTGGTGCTGATGCTGATGGGGATCGGGCTGGTGATGCTCTTCTCCGCCTCCTACTACACCGCCTACCGGGACTCCACCCCCGCGGTAAACCACAACCCCTACTATTACATCCTGCATCAGGCGGCTTACGCCGCGGCGGGGCTCGTGGGCATGTATATCATCTCACGCATCAACTACCAGCACTTCCGCTGGATGGCCCCGCTGGCCCTTGGGGTGTCCATTGTGCTGCTGGTCATCTGCTATATCCCCGGCCTGAACGCCCCCATCAACAAGGTGCGCCGCTGGCTGCGGCTGTTTCTGGTGGCGGGGCCCACCTACCAGCCCTCGGAGATCGCCAAGGTGGCGGTGGTGCTCTTTTTCGCCGCCCGGCTGTCTAAGCGGGACACCGAAAAAAAGCTCCGCTTCACCAAGCGCACCGGCACCGGCCGGACGCTGAACTGGCTGGAAAAGATCGGCTTTCTGGAGCTGGTCCCCTACGGCGCCGTGCTGCTGGTTGTGCTGGGGCTGATCGTTAAGGAACCCCATGTGTCCGGCGCGCTGCTGGTGGCGGTGGGCGCCGCCGCCGTGCTGCTGGTGTCCGGCATCAGCCTGTGGTGGTTCATCGGCATGGGGAGCGCGGCCGCCGGTCTGGTGGGCCTGATGTATCTGACCACCAAATACGTCAAGAGAAAAATCGCCCTCTGGCTGGACCCCTGGTCCGCCGACCCCCAGGTGGAGGGCTTCCAGTTCCGGCAGGGCATGTACTCCATCGCCTCCGGCGGCCTGCTGGGCCGGGGGCTGGGGGAGAGCAACCAGAAGTACGGCTTCGTCCCCGAACCGGAGAACGACATGATTTTCTCCATCGTGGTGGAGGAGCTGGGGCTGGTGGGGGGCTACATGATCCTGCTCCTGTTCGCCCTGCTGATCCTCCGGGGCTACTGGATTGCCCTCCACGCCCGGGATAAATTCGGCACCCTGACCGTGGTAGGCATCATCACCCTGCTGGCCGCCCAGGTGTTCTTCAACATCGGCGTGGTCACCGGCCTGATCCCCAACACCGGCATCTCCCTCCCCTTTTTCAGCTATGGCGGCACCGCCCTGATGATCCATCTGGCGGAGATGGGTATGATTCTAAGCATCTCCCGCCAGATTCCAGCCCCCAGGAAGGATTGATTGCGGTTCTGTAGGGCGCGGCGACCTCGGCGCGCCGCAATGGACCATAGGATAAAAACGGCGCGCCGGGTCGTCGCGCCCTACAAAAGATGACCGATTTTCGATAACGAGGTGCAGTTATGAACATCTTATTCACCTGCGGCGGCACCGCCGGACATGTGAACCCGGCGGTGGCCCTGGCCCGCGTCTTCCAGGAGAAGCACCCCGGCTGCCGGGTCCTCTTCGTAGGGGCGGACGGCGGGATGGAGAACAAGCTGGTGCCCAAGGAGGGCTATCAGATCCGCTCCGTCACCATCACCAACTTCCACCGCTCCTTCGCCCCCGCCGATGTCGCCCACAACCTGGGCACCCTGATGAACATGCGCAAGTCCAAAAAGCAGGCCCGGGCCATTCTGGACGAGTTCAGGCCCGACCTGGTGGTGGGCACCGGGGGCTACGCCTCCTTCCCTGTGGTCAACGAGGCGGCCCGGCGGAAGATACCCACCGCCGTCCACGAGTCCAACGCCGTCCCCGGGCTGACCACCAAGGCCCTGTCCAGGGTGGTGGACCGGGTGATGGTGGGCTTTGAGGAGAGCCGGGCCCACTACGACGACCCGGAGAAGGTGGTGGTCACCGGCACCCCCGTCCGGGGGGACTTCTTCCAGCACACCAGGCAGGAGGCCCGCCAAAAGCTGGGCTTTACCGACGACCGGCCCCTGCTGCTGTCCTACTGGGGTTCGCTGGGGGCGGAGGTGATGAACCAGAAGATGGTGGATTTTATCGCCAAGGAGTGCTATGAGGGGGCCCCCTGGCGGCACATCCACGGCGCGGGCCGGGACTTCCCCTGGATGCAGGAGGAGCTGCTCCGCCGGGGGCTGAAGCTGGGGGACAACGGCGTGGAGGTCCGGGAGTATATTTACGACATGCCCCTGGTGATGGCCGCCGCCGACCTGGTGCTCTGCCGGGCGGGTGCCTCCACCATTTCAGAGCTCACCGCCATCGCGAAGCCCGCCGTGCTGGTGCCCTCTCCCAACGTTACCGCCAACCACCAGGAGAAAAACGCCCGGGTGCTGGCCGACCAGGGGGCGGCCGTCCTCCTGCGGGAGTCCGGCTGCGTGGAAAACACCCTCTATGACGAAGCCGCCCTCCTCCTCCGGGAGAGGGACCGCAGGACCAGGATGACCAGCGCCCTCCAGGCCATGGCCGTCCCCAACGCGGCGGAGAAAATTTATGAGACGCTGAGGGAGATCATGGGGTAGCCCCGCGCCCTTGCCCCTCTTCTGGGGGAGCCGGCCAGCGGGAATCAGAAACCAAACGCCCTCTTTCCGCATAGGATGGCTCAAATCCAAAGGATTTGGAGGCTGTCCCATGAGTTATTACGAAATCCAGGGCGGACGCCCTTTATCCGGCTCCCTGGCCATACACGGGGCCAAAAACAGCGTGCTGCCCATTCTGGCCGCCTGCCTGCTGGCCCCGGGCCAGAGCGTGATCCATAACTGCCCCGACCTCTCCGACGTGTCCGCCACCCTGGACATCCTGCGCCTGCTGGGCTGCCGGGCCGACCGGGATGGGTCCACCGTCACGGTGGACGCCACCGCCCTCTGCCGCTGCAACATCCCGGAGCACCTGATGCGGGAGATGCGGTCCTCGGTGATTTTTCTGGGGGCGCTGCTGTCCCGCATGGGGGAGACTGAGCTGTCCTACCCCGGCGGCTGCGAGCTGGGGCCCCGCCCCATAGACCTGCACCTGTCCGCGCTGCGGCTCCTGGGGGCCGAGATCTGGGAGGAGCAGGGGGCGCTGTGCTGCCGGAGGGGCCGGAATCTCAGGGGCCGGGAGCTGTGCCTGTCCATCCCCAGCGTAGGGGCCACCGAAAACGCCATGCTGGCCGCCTGCGGCTGTCCCGGCCTGACCACCGTGGTCGGAGCCGCCCAGGAGCCGGAGATCGTGGACCTGCAAAATTTCCTGCGGGCCATGGGGGCCAAGATCGACGGCGCCGGCACCCCCACCCTGGCCATAGAGGGGGGCGCACCCCTCCACCCGGCGGAGTACTGGGTCATGGGGGACCGGGTTGCTGCCGCCACTTACTTATGCGGCGCCGCCGCCGCCGGCGGGGAGGTGTCCATCACCGGCGTGGCGCCCGAAACCCTCACCGCTGTGCTCTCCTGCCTGGAGGAAGCGGGCTGTACGCTGCGCACCGGCCCGGACCAGATCGTCCTGGCCAGCAGCGCGCCCTTGCAGGGCATCCCGCCGGTGCGCACCGCCCCATACCCCGGCTTCCCCACCGACGCCCAGGCCATTCTGATGGCCGCCCTGGCCGGCGGCGAGGGGGCCACCCTCTTTGTGGAAAATATTTTCGACAGCCGCTACCGCCATGTGGATGAGCTGCGCCGGATGGGGGCGGACATCCAGGTGGCGGGCCGGGCCGCTATGGTGTCCGGCGTGGGAAGGCTCCACGGGGCCGCCGTCCGCTCCACCGACCTGCGGGGGGGAGCCGCCCTGGTGGTGGCCGCCCTGGGGGCGGAGGGAGCCACACAGGTGTCTGAGCTGCGGCACATCCGCCGGGGCTATCAGGACCTGGACCGGAATTTCCGGGCCTTAGGGGCGGATATCCGGGAGGTGCCGTAAGGGCTCCTTCCCAAGCGTCCGCCGCGAACCAGGCAGGTTCTATAGCAATCGTCAAAATGCGTAACACTCAGTAGGGGCGGATATCATCCGCCCGCAAGGTGGCGCGGCACAGCCCTTCCGGACGGGCGGGTATTACCCGCCCCTACAAAAT
>JAAWNI010000034.1 GCA_022798855.1 Lawsonibacter sp.
CTGCCCGAGGGCACCGAGATGTGCATGCCCGGCGACAACGTGGACATGGACGTGGAGCTGATCACCCCCATCGCCATCGAGAACGGCCTGCGTTTCGCCATCCGTGAGGGTGGCCGCACCGTCGGTTCCGGCGTGGTTATCGACATCAACGAGTAATTTTCGTCATGATTTGAGGACGGGTTTACGTGATGCTCATACAATCATTAAAAATCCGGTCTTTATATCAGGATTGAACATTCGGAAAAAAACACGATTTAACAATCGTGTTTTTTTCTTGCCGCAAAGGATTTTATAGTCAACACATGAGAGAAGAGGTAAAAGGAGGCGCCGCAATGCGGTATACGAGCACCTATTGTTCTCCGCTGGGGGAGCTGCTTCTGGCCTGCGACGATGCCGGCCTTACCGGGCTCTGGTTTCAGGGCGGCAAATACTGCGCCCTGGGCCTGGACCCGGAGCACGAGGAACGGGAGGCGCCGGTTTTTGCGGAGACCCGGCGCTGGCTGGATTGCTACTTCTCCGGGCGCGAACCGGGCTTCACGCCGCCCCTCCACATGGCCGGCACGCCCTTCCAGCGCTCCGTGTGGGCGCTGCTCCAGCAGATACCCTACGGGCGGACCACCACCTACAAGGCGCTGGCGGACCGCCTGGCGGCGGAAAGGGGGCGGATGTCCGCCCAGGCGGTGGGCGGGGCGGTGGGCCGCAACCCCATCTCCATCATCGTCCCCTGCCACCGGGTGGTGGGCGTTGACGGCGGCCTGACCGGCTACGCCGGCGGCGTGGACCGGAAGGCCCGCCTGCTCCAGCTGGAGGGGGCGGAGATGTCCAGGCTGGCGGCCCTTACAGAAGCGTAAAGAAACCCCGGCGGGAGCCGCAAGGTGCTCCCACCGGGGTATTTTCATTTATGGCTGGCGTCAGCGCCGTTTGCGCTGAATGTCGAAGATGATCTGCAAAATCTGGTCCTCGTCCGACGAGCTCAGCCGGAGGAATTGACAGCCGTACTCAAAATAATCCACCTTGCGCTCCAAAATCCTCAGCACCTGGCAAAACATCATGGAAGGCTCCAGCTCCGGCAGGAGCTTGACGGATAGGATGAACTTATCCCCCACGTTATGCCGCAGCTTGGAGCCCACGCAGGCGCCGCCCACGCTGATGTTCAGCACCTTGCAGGGCTCCTCCTTGCTGCTGAAGCTCCCCATGGGGGTGACTCCGGCGTCGATGCTGGTGTCCACCCGGAAAAAGGCGCGGTCGTTCCCCCGCTTTACCAGGACGATGTGCTCCACCTGCCACAGGCCGTTTACGCCGGGGCGGATCGTCCCCTCCAGGATTACGGCCTTCCCCTCTATGCTGCTGTACCCCCGGAGGGTCACGGGGATGGGCTCCTCCGTCCCCGCCAGCAGATCGCCCTCGCTCTGGGATTGGAGCTGGGCGCGGTCGCCCCGCAGCTCCAGAAGGGTGGCGGTGAGGAATATCCGGCCGTCGTCCGAAGCCACCTCCACCTGCATGCCGGAGTAAATCTCCAAATCCTCTTCCTGCGCCCTGCGCCGGGACTCCTCCGCCCGTTTCTCCTTGGCGCTCTTGCCCCGAAACAGGCCAAAAATACTAAACCGTCCCATACAACCTCCCAGATTTTTCCATTTCCTGGATTGAAAACTGTACCAGTCTTTTCGGCCCCAATTATTTCTCCCGCAGCTGCTCCATATGCTCGTTGGACCAGACCACCTGGTTGCGGCCAAAGCGCTTGGCGTCGTACAGCATCGTGTCGGCGATTTTCAGATAGGTGTCGTAGGAATCGCCGTACCGGGGCCGGACGGTCACTCCGCCCACGCTGACCGTGACCCAGGGGGAGGTGTCTGAGTTGTGGGGGATTTTTTTGTCCTCCACCGCCGCCCGGACCTTCCTCATATGGCTGAACGCCGTCTCAGCGTCGTCGCCCAAAAGGATGGCCACAAACTCCTCGCCGCCGTAGCGGGCGAAAAAGTCTGTGCTCCGCCGCAGAAGCCGACTTACCGACTGGGCCACCTCCGCCAGCACCCTGTCGCCCGCCGGGTGGCCGAAGGTGTCGTTGTACAGCTTGAACTTGTCGATGTCAAACATGCACAGGGAGATGGGCGCCTTGAGCCGGATGGCGTCCTGCCACTTGTTCCGGCAGCAGATATCATAGCGGCGGCGGTTGGCCACGCCGGTGAGCTGGTCCACCATAGCCTGCTGTTCCACCTGGATGCGGTAGCAGTACAGCTTCACGTGGGTGTTCACCCGCGCCAGGACGATGGAGTCCCGGAAGGGCTTGCGGATATAGTCCACCGCCCCCAGGGTGAGCCCCCGCTCCTCGCTGGCTTCATCCGCCAGGCTGGTAATGAGGATCACCGGGGTGTGGCGGGTCACGACCTCCTCCTGGAGCTTCTTCAACAGCACAAAGCCGTCCATCCCGGGCATGACCACATCCAGCAAAATCAGCGAAAAGCTCCCGTCCTTGGCGCAGCGCAGACCCTCTTCCGCAACATTCACAATGGTGATATCATAGTTATGACACAGGATCGATCTTAAAAAATCAGCCTGTGTGGGGCTATCATCAATAATCAGAATTCTTTCCATAATAAAAAATACTCCTTAAAACCGGCGTTTCAGGCGCGGAGCCCCTTTCAAACGCCGGGTATACAGTTCTCTCGGGGCCGCGCGCTCTGTGACTCCGATGGGGCACGGGCACATACCGCCCAAAATGAAGACGCTCCTCTATTTAAGCATTATATCAAAAGTTTCCTAAAAGCGGAAGCCTATTTTCAATAGAAATTGGAAAATTAGAAAATTTTCCTTTTCCCCCCGTTGACAAGGCGGTAAAATGATGTTAGGATAACGCCGACCTATCAAGTAGGTATTTCTAAAAAAACGCAGCTCGATGGCCCAGAGCACACCGGCAAAATTTCTGCGTACTCTGAAAACAGGGCTCTACCGTCTCAAAAGGAGGATTGAATCATGGCTGGCATCTACACCTCAGCCGACCAGCTGATCGGAAAAACCCCTCTGCTGGAGCTGGCCCGTATTGAAAAAGAACTCGGCCTAAAGGCGCGCATTCTGGCCAAGCTGGAGTATTTCAATCCCTCCGGCTCCGCGAAGGACCGCGCGGCCAAGTCCATGCTGGACCAGGCCGAAGCGGAGGGCCGGCTGAAACCGGGCTCCGTCATCATCGAACCCACCTCCGGCAACACGGGCATTGGCCTGGCCGCCGTGGCGGCCGCCAGGGGCTACTCCGTCACCATCGTCATGCCGGAAACCATGTCGGTGGAGCGCCAGCGGCTCATGAAGGGCTACGGTGCGGACCTGGTGCTCACCAAGGGCGGGCTGGGGATGCAGGGGGCCATCGACAAGGCGGAGGAGCTGGCGGCGCAGATCCCCAACAGCTTTATCCTGGGGCAGTTTGTCAACCCCGCCAACCCCAAAGCCCACCGGGAAACCACCGGGCCGGAAATCTTTGCCGGCACCGGCGGGCAGCTGGACTTTTTTGTGGCCACCGTGGGCACCGGCGGCACCATCACCGGCACAGGGGAGTTTTTGAAGTCAAAAAACCCGGAGATCAAGGTGGTGGCGGTGGAGCCGGCTTCCTCCCCGGTCCTGTCCGGCGGAAAGGCGGGCAGCCACGGGATTCAGGGGATCGGCGCGGGCTTTGTCCCCGCCGTGCTGAACACCGAGATCTATGACGAGGTCATAACTGTGGAAGACGAGGACGCCTTTTCCACCGGCAGGCTGGTGGGCCGGAAGGAGGGCGTGCTGGTGGGCATCTCCTCCGGCGCGGCCCTTTGGGCCGCGGTCCAGCTGGCGAAAAGACCGGAAAATGAGGGCAAAACTATTGTGGCCCTCCTGCCTGACGGCGGCAGCCGCTACCTGTCCACCCCGCTTTTTGAGGATTGACCTCATTCCATCTTATGACACATCCATCCAGAAAGGTGGCTCCTTTATGATGATCTCAACCAGAGGACGGTACGCCCTGCGGGTGATGATCGACCTGGCCGAGCACGCTTCCCAGGGCTACATCCCCATGAAGGAGGTGGCCGGGCGGCAGGGCATCTCCCTGAAATACCTGGAGCGCATTATGCCCTCCCTGTCCAAAAGCGGCCTTGTCACCGGAATCCAGGGGAAAGGCGGCGGATACCGGCTGAGCCGGCCGCCGGAGGAGTACACCGTGGGGGAAATCCTGCGCCTGAGCGAGGGGGAGCTGGCCCCCGTCGCCTGTCTGGCCCAGGGGTCCAGCCCCTGCCAGCGGAGGGGCCAGTGCAAAACCTTGACTATGTGGAATCAGTTCTATCAGATGACCAACCAGTTCTTTGACGGCATTACCATCGCCCAGCTGATGGAAAACAAGCTCTGATGATCGGAAACGGGCCGCCCCATTGGGGCGGCCTGCGTTGTCTTCCGTCCAAGGCGGGGCGGAACCCCTGACCCGCGCGGTGTACCCGCCAGTATTTTCAAATGCTTTCCAAATTTATGAGATAGACGCGATTTCTTGGCGGCATGGTCTTTACATTTGAATTGACGGTTGATATAATGGGCAAGAGAGGACTTCTGTTGTCTTTTGAGGATGCTTTTCCATTAAAATCCAGGAAATAAATAGGGAAGGAGGCGTTTCCCTTCCAGACATTACTGTGGGAGTCCGCCAGGCCGGTAGCGCTCCGTTCGTCTTTGGGAGCGGCGTCCCACCGCCTATGGCGCAAACTCAAATCAAGGAGGAACTTATGTGAAAAAGCTTAAAAAGTACTGGGCGGGCTCCCACCGGGGGAGCCGCTGGAAGCAATGGGTGGCGCTGACGCTGGCCTTTGCCATTTTAATGCCGTCGGGCGGTCAGATTTTTGCCTATAGAGAAGCCCCGCCCCCCGACACGCTGTGCGTCCACCACCCGGAGCACACGGCGGAGTGCGGTTATGCGGAAGCCGCCGAGGAGTCCCCCTGCACCCATGTGCATGACGAGGCCTGCGGCTATCTTGAGCCCGTCGGCCCGGAGGAGCCTAAAGACCCAGAGAACCCCGAGGACCCGGCCGGTTCGGAGGACTCCAAGGACCCGGAGAATCCCGAGGGCCCAGCCGGCACGGAGGAGTCCAAGGACCCGGAGAATCCCGAGGACCCTGCTGGCACGGAGGAGTCCAAGGACCCCGAGGATTCCGAGGACCCTGCTGGCACAGAGGAGTCCAAGGACCCCGAGGATTCCGAGGACCCGGCCATTTCAGAGGAGCCCGTCCCCCTGAGCCCTGACGCCCCCGTCTGCGGCCACACGCACGACGAGGATTGCGGCTACCAGGAGGCCCGGGAAGCCAGCCCCTGCGGCTATGTGTGCGCCCTGTGCGTCACCGGCTGGCAGTGGGACGATCCCGAGGGGCTGCTGGTTTGGAATCAGGACGCAAAGCTGTGGGGTCTAACTGTGCCCGGCACGGACGAGGGCCATCCCCTCACGCGCGAAGCCCTGGCGGATATGCTGCCCCAGACGGTCAGCGCCGAGACGGCGGCGGGGGCTCAGACCGTCCCCCTGGCCTGGGAGTTCGGGCAGTTCCCAGAGCGGGACGCATACCTGGGGGTCTACACCCTCACCGCCGCCCTGGAGGGGGATTTTGTCCTCACCAGCGCCGCCCCCGCCCTGGAAGCCTCGCTGATTCTGGGCGATGGGGAGATGTATGAGCAGCCTGCTTTCAATGTCGCTTTGAATGAATGGGTGTGGGAAGGTTTTGATGAAGGAGCAACAGCTACCATTCTGGTCAACACAGATGACATCCATTCAGTATCTGATCTGATTGCAAAACTGAATTCTATACTGCCACAGCGAATTTATGGCTGGACAGTTGGAGCAAATAAGACTTATGATGATGGTGCCTTCACGTATGTTAAGCAAGAAACAATTAATGTAGGTGCAAACGGAGATCCTAAAATTTGTTCCTGGGGATATCTGGATGTCGATTGGTCAAATTTGGAAGATCAAATTACAAGCCTAACCGATTGGACTCATGACTTTACGATAAAAGCCCCGTTACCCACTTTTCCCGATAGATTATACTTTGTAAATGACGGGAACGACACAGGTAGCAGAGTTGACCTGCCGATCATTATCCATTCCACATCCTATACCAAAGACCACACCGTCACTCCCGCCGCCCCTGAAAATGTCACTGTCAATCTATTTGACTACTGGGTTACAACCCAAACTCCAACAGAAACGACTAATGGCGACATTTTGAATAAGAGCGACAACCACTTCCATGAGGATGGCGGCGGAAAGGATGGCAAACCAGTCGAAGAAAGCACATTTCCCACTAAATATTCATCCACGGATGACTGGAACCAAGGCATCAATCAGGGCCATCTGCTGCTTTTCGGAGATGGTTTGATCCACGCCGGCCTCTGGAATAAAGGCGCTGGCGAGAACTGCCGGTATGGCAGAACATACGCCGGAATGGAGGGTATCGTTAAAAACGTACTAAAAGATGGATTTCCAGAAGTGAATCTATCAATGGCGAATAAGATTTTGACTGATGATAATTCTCGTAATTATGAATTGATCAAAGACTACAAGCTTGCCGGCGATCATAAAAATGATACAAAGAATGACCCATATGGAAACCCTGGATATACCTATGCTTCTACTGATATCCAGAACCTGAGCAAAAATCTTATCAGCCTTTGGGAGAAAGCAACCAGCCAGACCATCACGGACGAATCCGCCACGGAATCTCTGGATTATCTCTTCAACCCGAAGACATCGCATCCCAACAAAAAGAGCTACCTTGACGTAAATGGCTTGTTCCAGTTGGACGACGAGGGGTATTACTTCTACAACATGCGGAAAAATTTCGCCGAGTTTGATGGGGCGGAAGGCGAAAACGGAGGTAAAAACCGCTTTATCCTCTATGACGCCCCAGCGACTGAACGGACGGACCATGGCGAAAATCCAGACAGTATTGGAAATTTCTTCCCCTTCAACAAGGGTTCTGAGGTGTTCAACGGCATAGATGAACAGGGAAAACTGACCAGCAGCGTATACTGCGCCAACAACACCATGAACCACCACTTGGGCATGACCGTGGACATAGAGTTCCGCCAGCCCGCCAACGGCAAGGTCAACACCGGCAGCGGCTCCAAGCCCATGACCTTCGGTTTCTCCGGCGATGACGATGTATGGGTCTTCATCGACGATGTGCTGGTGCTGGACATGGGCGGCGTCCACAGCGAGGTCTACGGCACCATCGACTTTGAAACCGGCGATGTTTACATCGGCCGTGCCTTCGGTGTGAACGGCGTCCCCGAGAACCCGGCGGACCCCAGCATTATGGTCACGCACACCAACCTGAAAGCACTGTATACCGCCGCTGGCATGGCGGACACCGTCAAGTGGGCGGAGGGGAAGACCACCTTCACCAGCAATACCTCCCACACCTTGAAGATGTTCTACCTGGAGCGGGGCAATTACGACTCCAGCATCGCCCTGCGCTTCAACCTCCAGCCCCTGCTCCACCAGCGGATCATCAAGGTGGACCAGTATGGCAAACCCATTGAGGGTGTAACCTTTGATCTCTACGGGGCCGAAGACCTGGGCATCGACAAAGGAAACAACGACGGCGCCATTCAGTGCCTTTACACCGACACCAATACCTACAACAAACAGCCCTTCTATGTCAAGCAGACCGATGAGCACCTGGTGGACCTCACAACGGATAAGGACGGCTCCGCCGTGTTTATAGATGAGGACGGCAACTACTTCAACTTCGCCGACCGGGGCGACCAGTACTATGTGCTCCGCGAGACGAGCACCCCCGACGGCTACCGCAGCCAGCCCGAACCCCTTGTGCTGCACTACGACACCCAGACCGCCGCTCTGTCCGTGGCCAACCGCTGGACCACCGGCGCCTACGCCTGCTCCCTGTCCAACATCGCCGCCGGCGGCAAGCTGAAATACGGCGAGCTTGACGGCGGGACGATTACCACAGGCAGCGAGACAGTTCCCACAGCGGACCAGAAGGACGGCCTGGTGGTGGCGGTGCCCCTGCTGAAAAAGAGCGAGGACACATGGCTGGCCCTCTATGGCAGCAACCTCCAGGGCTTTGACTCCACCGGGGAGTTTACAAATAAATCCGGGGAAGCTGACTGGAAAACCAACATTCTGACCGCCGCCCTGAATCAGGCCCAGAGCAAGAGCAACGCCCCCTGGCATCTGGATTGGGACGAGGAAAACCAGCGCCTGCACGGTAAGATCTTCGATCTTCCCGGCCTGGGCACCCGGTACAAGCTGAACAACCCCGATGGCGACATGCACATGGTCTACGGAATCATCTCTTCCTCTTTCCTAAACAATCTGGACATTAAAGGCGCCACCCCGGAAGCTCGTTACACGGCTCTGCGGGCTTACCTCCAGGAGCATGGCGTTGAGAGTACAGTCGGCTCCCTGATGGACGGTTTCCGCTTCCTCAACCCGGGCCAGTTCAACCGGGATTTCCGCTCCATGATCTACATCCCCAACGAGCGCCGGGAGCTGTGGGTCCAGAAGATCGACCAAAACGGAACGCCCCTTGAAGGAGCGGAGTTCGGGCTGTACCGCGATAAGGATTGCACCGACCGAGCCGCCTTTGGTGTTACCGATGGTGACGGTATGCTGATTTTCTCCCCCAATGTTGCCGACGCTCCGGGCCAGGCCCTAATGGAGTGGGCTCAAAGCACCAACACTGACTACTATCTCCGGGAGATAAACCCGCCGAAAGGAAACTATGAAGTGAACCCCACCAAAATCCCCATTAAGGTGGGCACCTACTCCATCTACGCCGACGCAGGGACAGCGGGCGACGGGGTTACAGTCATGGCAGGCGTGGGCCGCCTGACCCAGACCATGCGCCAGTATGCCAGAGACAACAATGTGGATGTCACGCTCCAGGACATCACCGCCTTTATGCAGGCTAAGCCCAGCGAAAGCTACCACCAGAGTGACTGGACGGACGTAGCCTTGGATGGCACAAACGTTGTCCGCAGCATGAACCTCCACTTTGGCAAAAACGCCAAGGTGGACTACGGGCTCCACGACCAGGACGGCGGAAAGAACCTGTCCCCCTACTTTGTCACCGACACCGGCTTTATCCGGGCCCGGGTGCAGCAGAATTACGCCGCCCTGAAAGGCGACCAGTACGACGGCGCGAAGGAAGGCGTCCGGTTCGAGGACCTGAAGGATACCAGCCTTACCAATCTGTTCAGCCTGCTGAACGTGGTGGTGGTCACCGATCAGGACTCCAAAGCCCCCAAAACCGGCCAGCTGGCCATCAGCAAAAAGCTGACGGGGAGCAATCTGTCGGAAGAGGACTACACCAAGCTCTTTAAGTTTAAAGTAGAGCTGCAGGATAAGAGTGGCAGCCTACTGGACGGCGATTACAAGTACTACTTCTATGGCACGGACAAATCCGGCTTTATCTCCAACGGGGAAGGCACCCTGCTCCTCCATCATGACGACTCCGTCACCATTCTGGGCCTGCCCGAAGGTACCCGGTTTACCGTGGCAGAGGAGCCGGAGTCCGGCTGGTATGTAACGCCCGTGGGAGGTACATTCAGCGGGGAAATCGGCAAAAACGGCGTCTTTACGTTCGAGGCCGCCTTCTCCAACAGCAAGGATGCGCCTGATCCCGATCCCGATCCTGATCCTGATCCCGATCCAGATCCCGATCCTGATCCCGACCCGGACCCTGATCCCGATCCCGATCCCGACCCTGATCCGGACCCCGATCCCGACCCGGAACCCGGCACCGAAAATCCCGGCTATCCCACCGAGCTGCCCGACCCCAACGATCCGGACAGCCCGGACGAGATCACCATCTGGGACGAGGGCGTCCCCAAGACCTACATCAAGGTTTGGGACCCGGAAGAGGAGGAGTGGATTTACGTTCTGGACGAGGACGTCCCCCTGAGCAACTGGGACGAGACTCCAACCACCGGAGACAAGAGCAGGACCGGCCTGTGGCTGGCGCTCAACGCCCTGTCCCTCGCCGGGCTGGCGGCGCTCTGGTCCACCAAATTCCGCAAAAAGGACCGCAGTTAATATCTTTTGACGCGAAACGGACAGGAGTTGATTCCAGCTCCTGTCCGCTTTCATCCGCAGCCCTTTTTAAGGCCGTCAGACGTCTATTATTTGGTCATTTTTCCTCTGGATTGCCCCACTCTTTTATGATAGAATAGTTTGGTTTTTTGAAAAGGGGAGCTGGGATCGTGAATAAGAAACACAGCATTGACATGTGCAGCGGGTCGCTGGCAGACAAGATCCTGCTGTTCGCCCTGCCGCTGATGGCCTCCAGCCTGTTGCAGCTCCTGTTCAACGCGGCGGACGTGGTGGTAGTGGGCCGGTTCGCCGGCAAGGAGGCCTTGGCGGCGGTGGGCTCCAACACCTCGCTGATCAACCTCACCGTCAACCTGTTTGTAGGCCTCTCGGTGGGCACCAACGTGGTGGTGTCCCGGGACCTGGGGGCGGGGCGGCACGACAACGTCAGCCATAGCGTCCACACCACCATGACCCTGGCCCTGATCAGCGGCATCGCCATGATGGTCTTCGGGGTGGCGATGGTCCGCCAACTTCTGGAGTGGGTGTCCTCTCCCACCGACGTTATCGGCCTGGCCACCGTCTACCTGCGCATCTACTTTTTGGGAATGCCCGCCAACCTGCTCTACAACTTCGGCGCGGCCATCCTCCGGGCCCAGGGCGACACCCAGCGGCCGCTGTACTACCTCACCTTCGCCGGAATCGTAAACGTGGCCCTCAACCTCATCTTTGTCATCGCGCTCCATATGGACGTGGCCGGCGTGGCCCTGGCCACCATCATCGCCCAGTACATCTCCGCCGCGCTGGTGGTCCGCTGCCTGATGCAGGAGCGCGGCCCCCTCCACCTGGACCTGAAAAAGCTGGGGCTGCGGAAAAAGGTAGTCATTCAGATTTTCCAGGTGGGGCTGCCCGCCGGTTTTCAGGGCATCGTGTTCTCCCTGTCCAACGTAGTAATCCAGTCCTCCCTCAACTCCTTCGACGACCCGGTCCTGGTGGCCGGCTCCGCCGCCGGCGCCAACCTGGAGAGCTTTGTCTACGCCTCCATGAACACCTTCTATCAGGCGGCCATCTCCTTCGTGGGGCAAAACTACGGCGCCGCCAAATGCGGACGGGTGGACCGGGTGGCCCGCCTGTGCGTGGGGTTCGCGGTGGTGTTCGGCCTGGTCCTGGGCAACCTGGTCTACCTCTTTGGCACGCCCCTGGCGGGCATCTACGCCCCGGGGGAGCCGGACGTCATCCAGCAGGCCCTGGTGCGGATGGGATACATCTGCTGCCCCTACTTCATCTGCGGCATTATGGACGTGCTGGTGGGCGTGCTGCGGGGGCTGGGCAGCTCCATCATCCCCATGTTCACCTCGATTGTCGGCGCCTGCGGCCTGCGGCTCCTCTGGGTCGCGTTCGTCTTCCCCGTCTACCGCACCCCCGCCTGCCTCTACCTGTCCTACCCCGTCACCTGGAGCATTACCGCCCTGTTCCACCTCCTCTTCCTGATGCTGGTCGTGCGCAGGCGGGCCTTTTCCAAGGTGCGGAGCAACGGGCCGGCCTATCTGTCCACTGAGGGCCTCCACCCGGAGCAGCCATAACGATAAAACGGGACTGTGGCTTTTCACCACAGTCCCAAAGCTTAGAACCTGTATTCATAATCGAAAATTCCTCGTCCAGACGGTCGTTTGAGATTGTGAATACTGTCTTATATGTAATCAAACAATGCGGCGGGCCCCGGCATAGGTCCGGGCGTAATAGCTGGAGTACAAGTCGCTGATGATGACGCCCACAGACGCAGTAGACGCGTGGATGATCTGTCCGTTGCCGATGTACAGCGCCACATGGGACGCCCGCTTGCTGCCGGAACCGGACTCCTTGAACATCACCAGGTCGCCGGGCTGGAGCTCCTCCTTCGCCACGGGGGTTCCATTGTCCAGCTGGCTGGAAGCGGTGCGGTTCAGGCTGTAGCCAAACTGCCGGTACACATAGCTGGTAAAGCCGGAGCAGTCAAAGCCCTTGGGGCTGCTGCCGCCGTATACATAGCGGCAGCCCAGGAACTGGAGGGCGTAGTCGGCAATCTCCTGCCCCAGGGTGGCCTGGGCGGGGTCCGCCTGGACCACATACTCCGCGCTGATATAGCCGGACTCAATCTTGTACCAGCCATCCTGGAAGCCCTGCGTCTCCACGACCTTTCCCGTATACAGCTTGTCCACCTTATCGCTGTCGGTGCTGGGGCCGGAGCGGACATTCAGCGGGCCGGAGACGACCCGCACATACACCGGCTCAGCGGGGGCCGCCGCCTGGGCGGCAGGAGCAGGCTCTTCAGGCTCCTCCTCCCCCAGCTGGATGAACTCACTGGACACATAGCCGGTCAGGTCCTCGAAGGACACCTGATACCAGCCGTCCAGCATCTCCAGCACCTCGACCCGCGCGCCATTGTTCAGCCGCGTGACCACCTTTCCCTCCAGGCTGGCCTCGTTCCGCATCTTGAGCTGGCTGTTATCGGTCTTGACGGTGCCGGCAAGGGCGGAAGCGGGGGTAATCAGTGTGCCGAATACTAACATGGCGGCGGTCATCCGGACCGCGGTACGATTCAGGTGCATATTGGCGTCCTCCTCAAATTCAGACTATCTGCTTTCATTTAATGAGACGGCTGTCAGATGTAATCATTGTTACTCTTTTGTTACCTTTCAGGCCGGCCGGACCGTTACTTACTGGCCAGCGCCCGTTCCAGCCAGACCGAAGCCACGTCCATCGCGGCGTAAAGGCTGTCCTTCTCGCTCTTTTTCACCACCCGGTCCCGGCTCTTCAGGTCGGGGTCGGTGAGCTGGAGCTGGACGGACACCTTGTCCGCCACGGCGATCCCGCCCTGGTCCTTAGAGGACAGGATCTGTAACATAATAATGTACTTTTCAGCCATTGTTCCATAATAAATCAGGTTGTCTTTCCGGCGCAGGGGGTGGCCCTTATAGGAAAGAGGCAGATTCTCGTTTGCCATAGTTTTGTCTCCTCTTCATATGATGTATTTTAGTCGCTTCCGAACTTGTAACCGAATTGTAACATATTTGTTACCACTTGTCAAATCTTTTCTTCTGAAATTTTTGGATTTTTTTGCCCGGCGCTTTTTCCCCCTCGGCGGAGGGCGTCCATCCCCATTTTCGAGAGGACTTCAAAGGGTGCGCGCCGCCGGAAATAAAAAAAATGGAATAGACCTTGACAGTCCATTCCAATTATGGTAGAATAAAATGCATTTGTATCCTCATATCGAAGAGGACACCTTCCCTTATACCACGCTGTCAGTTTACCACACCTCCGCCGGAATAGCAAGGGCAGCCGCCGGAAAAGTTCCCACGTGTCCGGGCGTGCCATCCCGCTCCTCCCCCGCGAAATTGTGCATATCGACGGCATTTATCCCAATCCCCCCTGGTTTCCGGCTAAAAAACAGGGAAGCCAACCGTGAATTCTGAAGAAAGCGAGTTGATTTTTAGCATGGTCAGAGAAAGCATGAATGAACTCCGGGAAAGGGTTGAAAAACGAGCGCCCCAAATCATGTACGGCAAGACCCCCCGCCGGAGCTTCGCTCGCTACCAGGAGCTCCTGGAGATGCCCAACCTGCTGGAGGTGCAGAAGACCTCCTACCAGTGGTTTTTAGATGTGGGGCTGAAAGAGGTCTTCCAGGACGTGGGCTCCATCGTGGACTACGGCGGCAACCTGGAGCTGTCCTTTGTGGACTTCTCCATGGACGAGAAGCCCAAGTACGACGTGGAGGAGTGCAAGGCCCGGGACGCCACCTACGCCGCCCCCATCAAGGTGAAGGTCCAGCTGCGCAAC
>JAAWNI010000035.1 GCA_022798855.1 Lawsonibacter sp.
CCACGACTTTCTCCACCGCCCATTTTTCCCCGGCAACGGCGGCGCGTATGGTTTCATATTCCGGCATTTTCTGGTTTTCCATGCTCAACGCTCCTCTGCATTTTGATAGCCCTATCCCCACGTTTGATGGGTAGAGCCTCAATCCTGTTTTATGCTGTCGGCGCTGGAACAGCCCCCCGCGACAAAACCTTTTCTATGCTGCCGGCGAGCTCTTCCTTTTTCCGCTCAGGCATCCCTATGTAGTTAAACATTAAGAAGCGGGTGTCAATCACGATTCCTTGAATCCTCTCGTAGTATTTCATGCTCGTTTTCCAATCACCGATTGCTTCGCCGATATTCCCAATCGTGGAAGTCAGTTTAAAAAGATTATCAGCCATGTTGTAGGGCATGACAAACGCGTTGAACAGCTTGTCGTTTGGAACGCCGCGCGTCCTTGCGATATACTCTCCGTAGGTGATCTGTTTATTGATATCCGCGCTGTTTGGAAGATGCTCCGCATTCCCCGTCCACCCATAGCGATAGCATTTCGCGTCCAGAACATAATACTTATCTCGGAAAATCATAATGGAGTCAGGGTACAGAGGGTTTTTCACCTTATCCGCGCCGTGGTCCAGCAGCCATCTTGTCCTCGGAAAATACTGAGCCTTATCCTCAACGCCAAAGGCCTTATCAATCATGCGCTCCCAGACACGGTCAAAGTAGTCCGTGCCAAAGAAATATTGCTTTTCGGAGCTCTTCTCATCCATATATTCAAGCATATTCTTCATCGCGCGGAACAGATCCTGTTCATTATCATTATGGGACGCGGCCAGCTTCTTGGTGAGGATATAGATCGACTCCCTTATGGTTGGATGCGGGCCGGGCGGCTCCGGCTTGAACGGGACATAAAGCCATCCAAGCTTCTCAAAGGCTTCATATACACAAAACCTGTGTATTTGTGTAATCTGCTTGTCCGCGTTGGGCGTAACAGACCTGACGGTCATGTTGGTGAACACCAAGGAGCCGTTCTTCTGCACCAGCGCCCGCTGCTCACGAACCGTCCTTGGCCATGACGTATTGCCCTTGGTGCTGGTCTTATATTCAGGGTCGCTCTCAATGTAATATCTTCCTATGCGCAGAAACGAGGTAATGACCTTGAGGTAGGCGTGGATGGGGAAATCAACGGTCTGCGGCGCTTCAAACTTCTGGGCTTCGATCACCTTATCCTCTTTCATAAAGACAGAAAGAATGCTGAACAAGTTTTGCACATCAACCCGCAGGTCACCATCTTCCTCCGGCAGCTGGTAGCCTATTGGAAAATATATCATGGCATCATCCGTATCGGCCTTCACGCCGACGAAGCGGTCCCCATCACCGCCGGAAATAACACGGCACCGATCCCGCAGGTTTTTCTCCAAATCCATAAATTTCCACCACCTTCATCCCCGGCCGCCTCTGTCACTGCGAGAAAAACGCTTCTCGAACGGTCTGCTTGAAAATATCGAATCGGCTTCTGCCATAGGAGAACACAAAGTGCCGAATGACATCCTCCAAATTATCAAACCTGATCGTATCAAACAAATCCTGCGGATTAAATTTAAAGGCATCATCCCACAGGTATTTGATGACCTTTTCCGGGAACCTGCGGATCCTCTTGAGGGCTTCCCGGATCTCATACAGACGGGCTCTTTGTTCCGGCGTAAGATTTCCGCCCCGCTCCGCCCTCAACAAGGCGTTATACTCACCGCGCAGGTCGTTGTCCGCCGAGTTTGCCCCCTCGTCATACGCAAGATCGCTCTCGCGCACGAAATATACACCCAGCCGCTTGTCCTCTGCGGACGCCATTTTCGCCTTTCCGCCCACCACAATTTTATTGATTGTAGTGCAGAACGCCCGCCAAGACACACCGGTGTCCAAGATGGCCGCCTCAGCCAGGGAGCCGCGGACATTCTCAAAGGTATTCTCAATCAGGCGCATATTCCACCTGCGCTGAAAGGCCGTGTCCAAGGTAAAAACATTCTGGTCAGAGGTGTTCATGGTGCCAATGATGGATAAATTGGAGGGGATGCGGACCTTGTGGCCGCCATCTCCATATACCTCCGCCGCCATATAGCGGTTTGTGATGCCATATTCGCTCGTCCCGGACGGATACACAACCTCCCGGTCCTTTTTCGGCCTTGACGTTCTATCGAGCAATTGAAATACCTCGCCGAAAATCGCCGGGGCGTTGCCTCGGTTGATCTCCTCAATGATCAGGATATATTCCTGTGTTGGATTTCTATAGGCGTCCCGAAGAATCGTTGTGAAGGGCCCAGGGGTGAACCTGTATGTGACAAGCCCTTCTCCGTCCACATCGGGCATAATCTGCCCCACAAAATCCGAATACGTGTAATCGGGATGGAACACCAGCCGCTCGACATGGCTCTCAGCCCCGCAATACTCGTGTTCTATTGTCCAGCTCTTTCCAGATCCGGGAACGCCATACAGGAGGATGTTTGCGCCGCCGCTTACGCGGGACTCCTCCAAATTGCCAGGGCTGATGCCCTCATTGCCAAGGCTGATGCCCTCCCTGTCCGCTTCCAGGTCCTCCAGCCCTATGACCTTCGTCGCGTACAAGCGCAGAAGGGTGTCCACCCGTTTCTGGTAGTCCTCAATGTTTTCGCTGTTAAGCGCCGAGGCAGTGACGCTGCCATTGGAATACTGAAGATACGGATTCATATCCTCGGAGAGCATGGACTTCAAGATGCGGAGGGGGCCCTTGGCTTCCACGTCGCCGTTCACGTCCACAGCGCCGGCTGTCTCCAGCAATTTCCGATAGATGCTGTTTTGGTTGAAGATTACATCCCGGCCCCCATCTGACAGCTTGAACACAGCGCTTTCAGAAAGCGCCGTCAGCAGATACAGGAGCGTTTTCTCACATTCGGGATCGGTGTGGACATCAAATCCGGTCCAGGCCAGAAGAACCCTAAGATACGCGTCCTCATTACTTCGGATCACGCTGTGGACAATGTCGATGTTAACCGAGTAGGTGAGCTTTTTAGGAAACCGGACACCGCCCGTCCGCTCCGCGCTCGCGGCCTTCGTAGGGTCCACAAAGCTGGCCTTTGCCAGCTTCCATATCAATTCAAAGGCCACCATGAGGGCTTCCATCTGAGACTTAAAGAGCTGGTTTTGATTAAAGACCTCAATGAGATGGTCTGGAGTTATATGCTCTTCGCCGCAAATATCCTCCAGGTAATCAATGGCCCACTGCTCAAGCTGGCTGTCCATAACCGTTCCGCTGCCATACTGTGTGGAGTAAACCAGCTCCGCCGGGTGGTCTGAACACTCCCACAGAAGGATGGCCAACGCCAGGGTGCTTTTCACGCGGGGGAGGGAGGATTTGATTCCCAGCTTCAAATCCATCTCGTCATACGCGAGTATGTTATCAGGCCTGTTCACTGTCAACACCTTCCTTTAAATCGTTCATAACCACCTCGGCAATCGCGCCCGCCAGCAGGGGGGGCACCGCGTTGCCCACTTGTTTCATCTGAGAGCCTTTGCTCCCGACAAACCGGAAGCTGTCCGGGAAGGATTGTATTCTTGCCGCTTCCCTTACCGTAATGGCCCGGTCAAGGAACGGGTGCGTAAATTTTCCGGAGGAGGGCGTGTCAAACCTCGTGGTAATGGTAACTGAAATTTCATCCTTCCTCATGCGGGTCCAGGTTCCGCTGTAAATTGACCTGGTCAAATGTTCCTCCGGGAGAACCTCCTTCCCTGCGTTGGGAGGTATCATCGCCAGCCTTTCCAATGCCAGGCGCGAATGCCTTGTAGCCACATGGTTGCGCAATGTCCCGCTTCCGCCTCGGAGCTTCTTTTGATATTCGCTGCGCGGCTTGCCGCGGTATTCCTGCTCCTCCTCCCCTTCCCCCGAGCTGAGGTACGCCAGGTCGCTGATCGCGTCCCAAATTGTCACGGTAATATTCCGTGGCTTTGGAAGGCCGGGGGCTGCGCCGCCCTGCTTGCCAATGATTACGGCCCTCCGCCTGTTTTGCGGAACCCCATAATCAGACGCGTTCAGAATCCCCATTTTTAATTGATAGCCCATGGAGTTGAACAGTTCTTCAATTTCTTTGCGGAAATAGCCCTTTTCCGCGGTTAACAGGTTGGGGACATTTTCCATTACAAAATACCGCGGCTTTACCAGTTCCACGACCCTAACATAGTATTTGAACAGAAAATTCCGCTCATCATGGATGGTTTTCCGCTGTCCCTTCTGGGAAAACCCCTGGCACGGGGGGCCTCCAATAACCACATCAATCTGTCCCTGGTAAGGGCCGAAGGTCTTCTCCAGGTCCAGCGATGTAATATCGCCCACGATCATCCGCGTGCCTTTGTGGTTTGCTTTGTACGCCGCGGCAATAGACTCATCGTACTCATTCGCGAGAACCACATCAAAACCGCAATTTTCAAATCCAAGGGACAGGCCGCCGACCCCCGCGAACAAATCTATTACCTTAGGCTTCTTCATCGTCACGCCTCCTGTATTCGTTTCTGGGCAATTTTGAAATAGGCCTCGTCAAGCTCGATGCCTATGAAATTCCTGTCTGTCCGCTTCGCGGCGACGCCTGTGGTTCCGCTTCCCATAAAGGGGTCAAGAACACAGTCGCCGGGGTTGGACAAAATCTCCACAAGATGTTGAATCAGGCCCTCCGGCTTTTGCGTCGGATGCTTGCCGTATTTCCGCTCGCCATTCGGCGTGACCGATGTTTCGATAAAATCATGGAACATGGCTCCGCCATTATTGAAGGTTCCAGTGCGCTTTTTATATGTAAAATACACCCAGGCCTCGGTCGAATTCACAAAATGCAGATTCATATTCCGAGGCATAGGGTTTGTCTTGTGCCAGATGCCCGTTGTCTTATAATAAAATCCATGCTTTTCAGCAAGCTGGATAATCGTCTCCACTTTAATGATGGCCATAAATACAATCATGGCCCCACCCTTTTTCATGACCCTGGCCGCCGCCTGAAAGAAATCATCCATTGACTTCGACCATTCGTCAAACTCCATATCATCCCATCCGGCGGAGCCGAAAAAATTATCCCGCATCTTTTTGAGGTTGGTGTCTCTTTTCTTCATGAAATTGCCAAGGTTATAGGGCGGATCGGTTACAATCAAATTTACTGATTCGGCATTGAGCTGCCGCATAGCGGCAATGCAGTCCTGGTTGTATAGTGTAGTATCAGCCATGTTAACAGCCCTTTCCATCTCGGAGATTACTTTGTGGCGCTCTTTCCGCTGTTCACCCACGCGTCCCGCTCCGAATGGCATGGAGCACATGCAGGGGGCAAATTTTATAAGCTTGTCTCGATAGGGATGGCGATGGTGTAGTGGTTATTGCTCATCTGCCGCAGGAGGGTGGGGAGCACCCGGGCGGTGTCGGCGCTCTCCGCGAAGGTGAGGCAGGCGGTCCGGCGGCGGCCGTCCAGGCGGTTCAGGACGGTGCTGGCGAAGGAGGTGGTCCTGACGGTGCTGGTGGGTTCCAGGAACAGCGCCTCGTCCCAGCACACCCAGCCCGCCTGTTCCAGGGCGGCCCGCTGCCCCGAGGGGGCATAGGCCAAGGTGGTCCGGGTGTGGGCCGCCGCCTCCAGGGCCAGATTGCCCCGAGCCAGCAGGGAAGGGATGTCCCCGCCGCCGTCGGCCAGGATGCCGACGCTGTGCCCCGTGCCCAGGATGCGGCGGACCAGGCCGCCCTCCGACTCCAGCAGCTGGGGCGTGAGGAAGAACACTCCACAGTACCGATTGTTATCTAAAACGGAAAGAATACTGCCGGCATACTCCCCGCTTTCGCAGCGGAAGGCCAGATAAGCGGCGGTATTCTCCTCGGGGATCGGGTCGCTGGCGGGCGGGGCGACAGTGGACGGGGGCGGGGCGGGATCGGTAGTCTCGGCGGGGCTGAGGCTCTGGGTGTACTCCCGCAGGCGCATATTGAGAAGCCCGGAAGCCGCGTCGATAAAGGACGCGTCGTCCAGCACCACGTCAGCGCTCTTGACCCGGACCAGATAGCCCTGGGAGATATTGGGGAGCTGGTGGTAGCTGTATTCCAGATCGAAGAAGGAACACACCATATCCAGGGAGAGGTAGGGCCGGCCGTTGCTCATAATTGAGCGGGAGGAGTAGACCGTCCCGGTCATATCGTCCCGGCAGGTGCCATTGCTCAGGTCGAAGACCAGCATCTGGCGCAGATTGAAGATGGTGACGGTGCCGCTGCTCCGGTTGAAGCTGGTGTACAGCCCCAGGCTGACGTTGATCCCGTTCAGGTTGGGGTCAAAGAGGGTGTAGGGCACATAGATGGCTCCGCCGGACCAGAAGGGCATGGTGTCGGAGGTCAGGGGAGGGACGCTGTCGTTGATGGCGGTGAAATACAGGTTGGCCGCCGAGGCGGGCATGGGGGCGGACAGGGTGAGCAATAACGCCAAGGCCGCGAAAAATGTCTGAATCCGCCGTTTTTTGTCCATATGGCTCAACCTCCCTTCTTGACGCCTGCTGGATAACTTCCAAAAACCTCCAAGGGCTCCGTCCTTAGAGCCCCTTTTCATATTGTCTTTTTTATTATACCATAGTATAATCGGAGGGGCAAGGGTCCAAAAATTTAAGAAAATTTTAATGTGTGCTAAACGGTTCTTCAACCCGGCTGTGTTAAGATAATGCCGAAAACAGTTCATGGCCCAAAGGAAAGGAGCCGCGGAGTTATGGAAATTACGTTGGAATTGGTGGAGCGCCTGCGGGAAAAGGCCGATGTAGGCTATGCCCTGGCCAAGGAAGCGCTGGAGTACAGCGGCGGCAATTTACTGGACGCACTGATTTATCTGGAGGAGAAAGGAGCCATCCCCCGGGCGGAGGGGGCCTATTACTCCACCAAAAGCGAGGCTCCGCCCCCTCCCCCCCCGGCGGAGCTGAACCCCGTCCAGCCGCACTTCGGGGAGAAGAAGAAAAAGGCCTCCAAGCCGCCCTGGAGCAAGGGGAAGGGCGGCTGTAAGGGGTTCTTTACCGCCCTGCGCCGCTGGCTCATCGACAACGAGCTGGAGATTTGGCGGCACGACCAGCCCGTCACCGCCCTGCCGGTGCTCATCCTGCTCCTGCTGCTGATCTGCGCCTTTTGGGTGGCCATATCGGTGCTGCTGCTGGGGCTGTTTCTGGGCTTCCGCTACCGCTTTTCCGGCCCCGACCTGGAGCGGGAGGACCTGAACAACATGATAGGCTCTGTGGCCGACACCGCCGCCGACCTGGGCCGCCAGGTCATGGATGAGCTGAAGCACGATTGGCACTCCGACGAGAAGGACAAGAAGTAAGGACGGCCCAGGGCCTCCGCGTCCTTCGTGTGTAGGGCAAGGGTTCTGCCCTTGCCTGAGATAGATTTCCTCCTCTGTAAAGCGGCAAGGGCAGAGCCCTTGCCCTACATAACGGACAAAATCATTTGAGGTGAACGGATATGTCAGAACGCATCCTGCTGGTGGAGGACGAGGAAAAGCTGGCCCGCATGGTGGAGCTGGAGCTGAAATACGAGGGCTACCAGGTGGAGAAGGCCCTGGACGGACGGAAGGGGCTGGAGCTGGCGCTGAGCGGCGGCTTCGACCTGGTGCTGCTGGACATCATGCTGCCCCAGCTGTCGGGGATGGAGGTGCTGCGCCGGCTGCGGCGGGAGAGCCAGATCCCCGTGATCATGCTGACCGCCCGGGACAGCGTGGTGGACAAGGTGGCTGGGCTGGACTCCGGCGCCGACGACTACGTGACAAAGCCCTTTGCCATCGAGGAGCTGCTGGCCCGGATTCGGGCCGTCCTGCGGAACAAGAGCGGCCAGAGCGGGGCCCCCCTGGCGGTGGGCCCGCTGGTGATGGATGTGGAGAAGCACCAGGTCATGGTGCGGGGGCAGAGCGTGGAGCTGACCAAAAAGGAGTTCGACCTGCTGCGGCATCTGCTGGAGAACAAGGACCGGGTCCTCACCCGGGAGGCCCTTCTGGACGCGGTATGGGGCTTCGACTTTGTGGGGGAGACCAACTCGGTGGACGTCTATATCCGCTTCCTCCGCTCCAAGCTGGACGATGCCTTTGGCTTGAAGCTGATCCACACCGTCCGGGGCGTGGGCTATGTGATAAAGGAGGAGTAACACGATGGTGATTGTCTACCGTTCCAATACCGGGTTTACCAGGGAGTACGCCGAGATGCTGGGCCGGGCGGAAAAAATGAAGGCCTGCCCCTTGTCAGAAGCCCAGGGCAAGGTGGGCCCCGGGGAGTCCGTCTTTTACATGGGCCCGCTGATGGCGGGCCACATCTCCGGCATTGACCAGGCGGTGAAAAAATTTGCCGTCAAGGGGGTGTGCGGTGTGGGCATGTCCCCGGCTTCGCCCCAGGTGCTGGAGGCGCTGTCCAAGGCCAACTACACCTCCGGCGCCCCTATCTTCTACCTCCAGGGGGGCTGGGCCCCGAAAAAGGTGGGCTGGCTCAAGCGCCGGATGGTGGGCATGGCCACCAAGTCCATGCGTGCGTCCCTCCAGGACAAGGGGGGCCGCCGCACCCCCGAGGAGGACCGGCAATTGGATTTTCTCATCCATGGGGGCAGCTTTGTGGCCTTTGAGAACCTGGAGGCCATCCGGGCGTGGATGAAACGGGCGTAGGGACACGACTTGTCGTGTCCGCCCTCCCGGAACATTTACGACCAAAGCGGCCACGGCAAGCCGTGGCCCTACAGACATTCGCGTCATTCTGGCAGGAGGTGGTCCCCATGGCCCGAAAACTCCACAAATTCCAGACCCCGCCGCCGGCGGACCCCATCGCCGCCGCCCGGGACTCCTCCCTGGCCTTCCGGCTGAACGTGGGCTTCTTCCTGCGGCAGATGGGCGTCTTTCTGGTGATGGACCTGCTTCTGCTGGGGCTGGCCGTTTTGGGCCTGTTCGCCTACGCGGAGAACCGGTGCGCCGACGTGGCCCTGCTGGTCAGCCAGCGGGGGGTGCCCTCCGAGGACGCCCTCTCCTGGATGGAGGCCAGCGACTACACCATCACCCCCCTGGACCGGGCGCCGGAGGGCTATCCTGACACCTCCGATTGGCTGCCTTTCTGCCGCCAGGAGACTTGGGAGGGCCTGCGGACCTGGGACCTCAGCCGCTTTTACACCATCGAAATGCCCAACGACGGCCAGCCCTACGCCATTACGGTGGACCTGTCCGGCATTTTTAAAGGGCTGTATTGGGCGGGGATTGCAATTTTGGCTTGTCAGGGGCTGTCCCTGATCTCCGGCCTGTTCCGCAGCGAGCGCTCCATCCGCAGGGTGCTCCGGCCCATCCAGGACCTGGCCGCCACGGCGGCCCGGCTCAACTCCATGACCCACATGTCCAAGCGGGAGATTGAGAGCCTGGCCGGGGAGCTGGACAAGATCGACGCCGGCCATCTGGACAGCCGCATCGACCTGCCCCCCACCCAGAAGGAGCTGCGCTCCCTGGCCAAGTCCATCAATGAGATGATGGACCGGGTAAATCAGGCCTACAGCGCCCAAATGCGCTTTGTCTCCGACGCCAGCCACGAGCTGCGCACCCCCATCGCCGTCATCCAGGGCTACGCCGCCCTGCTGGACCGGTGGGGCAAGAGCGACCCGGAGGCTTTGCAGGAGTCCATCGACGCCATCCGGGGGGAGGCAGCTTCCATGGAGCGGCTGGTGGAGCAGCTTCTCTTCCTGGCCTGGGGGGACAACGACTCCCAGCCGGTGAAGATGGAGCGCCTGGACCTGGCCGAGTTGGCCGGGGAGGTGCTGCGGGAGGAGGAGATGATCCACCCGGAGCGGACCTTCCTCCCCCGCTGGGGGGAGGAGCCGGTCAGCATATATGCTGACCCCGGCCTGGTCAAACAGGTGCTGCGTATTTTGATGGACAACAGCCTGAAATACAGCCCCCCCGAGGGGCGCATCTACCTCCGGGTGGGTGAGCGGCAGGGCTATGTCCGCCTCACCGTCCAGGACGAGGGGATGGGCATCCAGCCCGAAGGAATCCCCCACATTTTTGAGCGGTTTTACCGCACCGACCAGTCCCGGGACCGGAAGACCGGGGGCACCGGCCTGGGGCTGTCCATCGCCAAGTGGATCGTGGAGCGCCACGGCGGCTGGTTCGAGGTGATGTCCCGGCCGGATGTGGGGACCCGGATCACCGCCGTCCTGCCCGCCGCCCAGGAGGAGGTGAAGGCCTCGTGAAGCTTCGGTTCGCCGCCGGGGCGGACGCGCCCGCCCTGCTGGCCATCTATGAGCGGTACATCCCCACCACCGTCACCTTTGAGTATGTTCTGCCCAGCCAGGGGGAATTTCTCCGCCGGGTGGAGGACATCTCAGCGGTGTACCCCTACCTGGTTTTGGAGGAGGAGGGGGCGGCCTTGGGCTACGCCTACGCCCACCGCGTCGCGGAGCGGGCCGCCTACAGCTGGGGCGCGGAGCTGTCCATTTACCTCCATCCGAAGGCGGCCGGCCAAGGGGCGGGCCGCCGGCTGTACCAGGCCCTGATGGAGCTGCTGCGGCTCCAGGGGGTGCGGACGGTGTACGGCCTTGTCTCCAGCCCCAACCCGGCCAGCGAAAGGCTCCATGAGGCCCTGGGCTTCCGGCGGGCGGGGGTGCAGAAAAACGCCGGATATAAAAACGGCCGGTGGATCGACCTCCTGTGGTTCGAAAAGGCAATCGCGCCCTACGATCCGGAGCCCGCCCCGATCATCCCCGTCCGGGAACTGCCTGGGGAGCGGGTCCAGGAGGTTTTGGAACGCTTTTTCCGAATATAGCAAAAAACTGGTGCGTTCAGCACCAGTTTTTTTGCGGCAGTCGAATGCGGAATCAGACCTGCAAAATAAGCCGGGCCGCAAAGATCGCGAATAGATGGGCGGGATAAAAGATGTAGAAAAACCATTTGGGGATTTTCAAGCCGCTCTTTGTGGGGAGATAGATGAGGAGGACGGGAAGCACGCCGAAAATCGTCCAGTTGACCGCGTGGCCGCCTATGACCAGAGAGCGGGGGTCAGCCAGGTCGCCGCCCCACAGGGCGGGGAGCCAGAAGAGAACATACAGCGCCGCGCCCCAGGCCGGACGGTCCCGCAGAAGGTAGAAAATCAGCATCATAATCAGCCCGTTGGCCCCGTAATCGAAGTTGAGGAACATCAGCAGGGCCAGACAGCCGATCAACAGCCACCACTTCCGCCTGATCCAGCCGCACATGGCCAGCTGGCTGACAAACAGGGTGAAGAAAATATTCATATTGCGCCACTCCGTCTGCCAGTCGTGGAGGTGGAACGCCAAAACATAAAAGGGCTGCGAGATGACGGCGAAAGCGGCCAGCCGGAGCAGGTATTTTTTAAGGTCCCTGGTGTACAGCAGCCCCACGGTCATACAGTAGCAGAAAATCGGAAAGGCCAGCCGGCCGATCCATCGAAAGACGGGATATTCGGGAAAGAATACGGTGCCCACATGGTCGACCGCCATAGAAATAATAGCGATCAGCTTCAGCAGGTTGGTGTCCAGATTTGTCTTTAGTTTCAGCTGTGCGTCCATTTTGAATGATGCTCCTTTTTGAAAATTTGGCGGGGGCGGCTATGCGCCCCCGCGCTTTGAGCCAAACAAAAACACCGCGCGGGCAAGCCGGCACAGTGTGAAAAGCATATTCCACCATACAAAAAAAGCAGCATGAATAAATACGGCAAAGGCACCCTTTACAAACAAGGGTGGAATGTCGTATAATACCCAATGCGGATACGGTTGGTTGCCGTTGTATAGGTGGAGGTTTCACCTGTGCAGGCTTGCGGGTGCGCCAACACCCGTAAGCCGCCGCATTTTTGTTTTCCCGTCGATTATATCACGTCTATCTGGACAGCGCAAGAGGACAATACACCATACCATGGAAAAAATACAGGCTGGAGAGGCAAAAGGCCCTCCAGCCTGATTCCGCATCCACAGCCATGGAACGCTGTTTGACAGATAAAATCTTGTCAGTCCAACATTCCTCAATTGTGGGTACAGGTTCTTTGTCAATGTAAGAATAACCACAGGACAACCGCCGCCACAGCCAGCCCCAAGATGATCCAGGGGGCCGGGCTGCTTTTTTTCTCCTGGGCCGGCTTGCGTGAGGTATAAAAATTGAGTTCCTTTTGCTGTTTGGCCTGGACTTCCTCCCTGGCGCGTTCCTGCTGTCTCTCCAGGTCCTGGATCAGCCGGAGCTCGGCGTCCAGCGTCGCGCCGCAGTAGGTGCAGAAAATGCGGGAATCCTCATTGACGCGGCGGCATTCAGGGCAGCGTTTCGACATAATGATACTCCTTCAGCGTGCGGCGCACAGGTCCGCCATATCGCTCTTCTGTGACCTGGATTATAACAGAAAAGCGCCGCTGCCGCAAGATGATTTTGCTCAAATGCACTGTTTCCTGAAAAAATCAAGGGAGTTCTTCCATAAAATCCCATCTACCACAGCCGGAGGAAGCCCCCGGTCCAGGAAGTACTGGTACAGCCCGGCGAAGCGGCCGGGGCTGTCCAGGCCCGGCGGGACGTCGGTGCCGTCGGCGTCGGAGCCAAGCGCCAGGCAGCGCTCCGCGCCCAGCTCCAAAAAGCGCTCCACATGGCGGTACAGGTCGTCCAGGGTGGCGGGGCGGCCCCCGGCGCGGAGAAAATCCTGGGCGTAGTTCAGGCCGATGAGGCAGCCGCGCCCCACCATCTCCCTGATCTGTTCGTCGGTGAGGTTGCGCCTGTGCCCGCACACCGACCGGGCGTTGGAGTGGCTGGCGGCGAAGGGCTTTCTGGCAACGCTCAGAAAGTCGTCCAGCCCCCTGTCATTCAGGTGGGACACATCCGCGATGACCCCCTGGCGCTCCAGCTCCGGGACCACCTCCCTGCCAAAGGGTGACAGCCCGTGGTCCGTCGCATTTCCGGAGCCGATCTCATTCTCCCCGTTCCAGGTGAGGGTCATCATCCTCACACCGTCCCGGGCCAGGACCTCCACCCGGTCCAGCCGCCCGGCCAGGACGGAGCCGTTTTCCACCGTGAGGATGGCGGCTGTCCTGCCCTGGCTCCAGGCTTCCTCCACGTCCTCCGCGCTGCGGCAGGGGAGGACCTGGGTGGACAGGGCATCCATCTGCCGCTGGAAGTTTCGCCGGTGGAGGTCGTAGTAGGCGGCCGCTTCCTCCCCTTTCAGCTCGTCGGGGATGAAAATGGCGCAGCACTGGCACCAGCGCACCTCCTTCGGGACGGCGGACAGGGAGAAGTGCCGGCCGGGGAGGTCCAGGGTGTCCACCCCATGGGCCCGGCTGGTGAGCGCGGCGGCGGCTTCCCGCCGTTGGGCCGGGTCCCGGAGGGTGGCCAGCAGGCTATAGTCCTCCGCCGTCAGGGCGGTAAGGGTGTCACAGTGCAGGTCGATAAGGGCGTAGGGAAACATAGGGCCACTCCTTTTTGTTGATATAGAGAAAGAAACGTGATCAGGGCGGGCGGGGCAATTAAGAACCTGTATTCACAATCTCAAACGACCGTCTGGACGGACCTTTTGCCGCCTTGCGGCGTTAAAAAATCTTGAAATCCACAAAGGATTCCTGTGAT
>JAAWNI010000036.1 GCA_022798855.1 Lawsonibacter sp.
ATCCACACGCTCTTGTCGGTGGAGTAGATCTCGCCCTTCCGGTCCAGGCAGGTGTATACCCCGCCGTGCTCCTTGTCCATGCCGTGGTCCAGCCAGAACCGGGCGGAGCGCTCCAGCTCAGCTTTTACCCAGGCCTGGGCGTCCTGAAATTTTTGACGGTCCATCATTTTAACCTCTTTTCTAGTATTTGATATAATTTTTCTTTCCGTCCATAGACGGCCAGGCTCCTTTTGTGCAGGGCGCGGCGCCTTCGGTGCGCCGCACTCCGGGGACGGCGGGCCGAGTCGTCCCGCCCTACAGAGCCCGCAGGGGGCGTTCCCTTACACGATCTCCGGCAGGCTGGCGGCGGCCATGGACTGGCCCACCCGGCGGAACTTCTCGTCGGGCAGCTCGGGGGCCATCTTGACCTCGGGGTACTCGTCGGCCAGCACCTTCTTGGCGGTGTCCAGAATCAGGTCGCCCCCCTTGCCGCTCATCACCCGGCCCAGCAGCAGCACGTGGCGGCAGCCGTAGAGCTGGTAGTAGTAGGCCAGGGTGTGGCCCAGGTAGACGCCGATGGACTCATACACCTGGGCGGCTCTGGAGTCGTCCTCGGCCATCAGCTTCTGGACTACCTTCAGCTTCTCCGCGGGGCTGAGGCCCTCCTCCAGCTCGATCCCCGCCCGGGGGGCCAGCTTGATGACGCCGTCCTGGGAGAAGTACTTCACGCCGCAGCCGATGTCGCCGGACCACTCGTCCCGCATGGCGTCGGGCTGGGCGTCCACAGGGACAAAGGCCAGCTCGTTGAGCCAGCCGGTGATGCGGCCCTCCTCGTCCACATAGCCCACCGCCTCGCTGGTGCCCATGGCGATGCCCAGCACGCTGTTGTCGTTCAGGCTCATGGCCCCGGCCAGGGCGGACACGTCGCCGTCGTTGATGACGCAGTAGGGCACGTCGCCGAAGGTGTCGCGGATGGCCCGGATATAGATGTCCTTGACCTTCTCGTCGTAAATTTCCTTGGGGACCTTCAAAAACAGGGAGGCGTTCATGGTCCGGTTGTTGATGAACACCCCGGCGGAGGAAACGCCCACCGCGTCCACCCGGGGCATGTGCCCGGCGGCGGACTTGAGGGCGGCCACGATGCCGTCGTAGTGGTAGTCGGGGTCGGAGTTGATCTTGGGGAACCAGACCACCTCCTCGGAGTAGACCGTCTCCCCGTCAATGACGGCGGACACCTTCCGGTCAGAGCCGCCGGCGTCGAAGCCGATGCGGCAGCCCCCCAGGTGGCCGCCGATGGCCTTGGGGGCGTCCTTGGCTTCGGGGATCTGGTCCACCAGCACCACCTCGAAGGGGCGCTCAAAGATGTTGGCCATGTAGTCCCAGTCGAACTCCTGCTGGCCCCCGGCGCAGTACACCGACTTCAAATACTCGCAGACGCCCTCGTCGCCGCTGACGTAGACCTTGAAGCCGCCCTTCATCCAGAGGATGGTCTTGACAATCCGCTCGATATAGTAGTGGTCGGCTTCGGCCATCTCGGGGGTGCCGTGGATGAAGGTGTGGCAGGCGGCCATCTGGCCGTCGGCCCGCTCCACGGCGATGCCCACAGGCTTCTTCGCTCCCTCCAGAAAGGCCTGGTTAAACCGCATCAGAGGGATAAACTCCGGGTCCAAAACGGGTGTGTGCTTCAGCTCCACGTTGATGCCAAATCTGTTCATAATGCTTTCTCCTTTTCCCCGTTGAATTGAAATAGAAATATACGAAGGACTTTGCATGGGGAATTGTACCACAGATTGGTGGGGTATGCAATCCTAATTTGTGGGATATGGGCAAAACACGTACGTTTTTTATAAATCTACGGAAAGAAATTCAGATTTCCCGAACCACGTATCTGTCATAGCCGTCTCCGGCCAGCCGCTCGTAGGCTGCCCAGACGGGCTCCGGGACCTCCACCGGGGCCTGGAAGCGCCCGGCGTATACCCGAAGCCGCTGGAGGTCGCCCGCCATCAGCTCCAGAACCGGCCGGATATCCCCCTGGCCGGTGTACTCCGAAAGGCTGGGCTTAGTGGGGAAGACGGACCACTGGACCTCCGGCCACTGGAAGGCCCCGACAGCCAAGGCCCGTTTGGCCATGTAGGGCTTGCAGGCGATCACGCCGGTTTTGGGGAAAATGCCCCGCTCCTCCAGCGCCGCCCGGGTGAACCGGAAATTTTCCCCGGAGTTTGTGGAATCCCTCTCGACGATCAGCCGATCCTCCGGCACCCCCAGGGCCAGGCACCGCTGGGCGTACAGCTCCCCCTCCGGCTGGGAGAACAGCGCCGCTGTGTCCTTCCCCAGCCCGCCGCTGCAAACCAGCCAGCCGGCGCGCGCTTCCTGAAACGCCCGGGCCGCCGTGTCGGCCACGCCCAGGTCCTGGCTGCCCATGGCCAGCACAAAGTCCGCCCTGTCCGGCCCCGGCCCCCCGTCGGAGAGAAAGTCGAACAGGATTCCGGCGTCTTTCATGACTGCTTCCATGCTTCTCATCTTCACCGCTCCCTTCCCGGCGTGAGTTCAGTTTAAAGTATACCAGCTGGTGGAGGGCGATTCAATTCCTTTCAAAAAATTCGTGGGATATTGGCGGACGCTGTGTATAATAAGGCAGAGAGAGAAAGGAGGGCGGCGGTATGCACGAGCGTGAGACGATACAGCTGATCCGCAGCCGGGACGAGCGGGGGGCCGGCGATCTGCTCTTATACTATGGGCCGCTGCTGCGCTATGTAATCGCCCCGATCCTCCCCCGCGAGCAGGACCGGGAGGAGTGCCTGTCCGAGGTGGCCATGCAGGTCTGGACCAAAATCGACAGCTACGACCCCCAGCGGGGCAGGTGGACGACCTGGCTCACGGTGCTGGCCCGGAACGCCGCCCTGAACCGGGCCAGGCGGGCGCGGGGGGAGGCGGAGGAGCTCTCCGACCAGATACCCTCCGGCGAAGCCACTCCGGAGGAGGCCCTTCTCCAGAAGGAACGGCTGGCCGCCCTGCGGAAGGCAATCGACCGGCTGGCCCAGAGGGACCGGGTTATCTTCTACCGAAAATACTACTATCAGCAGCCCACCAGCCAGATTGCTTCTGAGCTGGGCATGACCACACGGGCGGTGGAGGGGCGGCTGTACCGGACGAAACAGAAGCTGCGGGACATGCTGGGAGGTGAGGTCTGATGACAGAGCGGGATTTTGACAAGCTGCTGGAGACGGCGGCGGCGGAGGGCCTTCCCGACGACATCGTCCGGGAGGTCACCCCCTGGCGGAAGGCCATGGGGAACATCATCGGGGGCAGCGGGATGTGCGCCATCACCATCAACATGCTGCAGCTCAACGTCCTGCTGCCCACCACCGGCGTCATCCTACAGCTGCTGGGCTTCCGCTCCCTGCGGCGGGAAAACCGCTGGCTGGGGGCCTGCTGGGTGCTGGCCCTGCTGCGGGTTGTGCTGTTCCTGCCGGTGCTGGTGGTGGATGCCACCATTTACCGGGAGGTGTTCTATTCCTCCGGCGCGGCCAAGCTCGCCGTCTACAGCTCTGCGGGGACGCAGCTGCTGCTGTTCTTCTGCCTCTGGCGGGGGCTGCGGGCCGCCCAGAAAAAGACGGGGCTGCCGGTGCGGTCGGGCAGCGCCGGGGCGCTGTTCGCCTGGTATCTGGTGGTCAGCGCTTTGGCCCAGGCGGGGTATGCCGGCTGGGTGGCGGCGGTTTTCATGCTGGTGTGCTATATCTGTATCCTGAAAAGCCTGTCCAGCCTGTCCAAGGAGATGGAGGAGCAGGGATACGCCATCTGCCCGGCGGGGGTCCGCGTCTCTGACGGCGTGCTGGTAAAGGCCATCCTGGCCTTTCTGGCGGTGGGCATCCTCTGCGGCTACCTCTTCTTCGGCCGCTACCCCATGGACTGGCGGCCGGAGGCGGGGGAACTGTCCAGCCAGGCGGCGGAGGTCCGGGGCCAGCTGCTGGCCCTGGGCTACCCGGAGGGGGCCCTCCGGGACCTGGCCGAGGAGGACATCCTGTCCTGCCAGGGGGCGCTGCGGGTGGTGGTCCACGAGATCGACGAGCCGGTGAACCAGGGCCGGGAGGTGCGGGAGACGTGGGAAGGCTATACCCAAATCTCCACCGTCTACGACGTGAAGGAGCTCCATCTGACCGACGTGGCGGTGGAGCTGCCCGGGGAGCGGGAGCACTGGAAAATCTTCCACCACTTCCTCTGGACGGTGGACCCCGGCTTTCCAGGGACGGAGTCCATCCAGCTCTGGCCGGTCTACAACCACATTGAGGGCTGGGCGGCCAAGGACCCGCCCACCGGCCGGGTCCTCTATGACGATGGGAAGGGAAACACCTTTACAGCCCCCTACCACTCCCTGGGGGCGGAGGGCTACACCACCCAGTCCATCTTCTGGGGCGACCAGTATGTGAAGGACCTGTTTGCCACCTTCTCCCTGCCCTCCAGGGGGGAGAATCAGCGGGGATACATCTCCTACGGCATCGTGATGGCCAGGCCGGGGTATATCATCGACTCCTGGATCAACTACACCCACCAGCGGAGCCGCTTCCAGTACCCCGTCCTGACCGCCCGGGAGAACCGAAAGCAGGGGGGCTGGAATACCTCCGGCACCTTCGTCCTGGTGCAGAACGCCCTGCAATTCTTTGTGATGGAGGATGGAAGCATCGACATGTGGGAATAGGGCGGGGAGCCTGGCCGGCTGGATTTTCCAGCCGGCCGCTTTGCGCCCCCCCTTGTTAAAAGGGGGGCCCCGGAGGGGCGGGGGATTCCGCTTACCGGAAATCTGTAGGGCGCGGCGGCCCCGGCGCGCCGTTCTTTGGCGGCGGCGGGACTCCGTCGCCCGCATGGTGGTGCGGCGCAGTTCTTCAAGATGGGCGGGTAATACCCGCCCCTACAGGGCGTCCCTCTGCCCTGTTGCCATATGAAAAATCCCCCGGAGTCCTTCGCTCCAGGGGATTATTCTTTGTCCTCTTTAAATTCCGCGATATCCTCCAGCTTGCAGGACAGCGCGGTACAGAGTTTGTTCAAGGTTTTGGTTTCGATGTTGTCATTTGCCTGGAGTCGGCGGACAGTTTTGCTGTCAATGCCGGATTTCTCACGCAGGGAGTAGGTGGTGATTCCACGTTTTTTCATTGTAACCCACAATTTGTCGAATACAATCATGAAGATATCACCCCCACTTGACACAAATTCAGTATGGGTTTATAATCCTGTTTGATAAGGGGATATAATCCCCATATTTGAAAATATTATGGAGGTGTTGATGATGGATAAAAGGAGTGAAATGGACAGTCTACATGCGGAAACATTGCGGCTCTGTGAACAATGGGCCCAAGTACGAAAAATTCCAATGCCGAATTGTATGTATGAGGGTGAGAAAGAATTAACTGGCGAGGGTGAAGCCTATGTAAACTGCTGCGCCATACAACTATGTCAAATGATGGAGTTTTACGGCTTTATAACGATTACAGCGGAGAGTTATTTCAACTGCTCCAAGAACCAGGGCGGGCGGAAGAAATTGGCCGGGAAGGGTTGCGGAAGCTTCATGTATTTCTGGAAGAGTATACCTATTTGCTTGAGGAGGAGTACAGCTGGCATAGATAGTACAGACATCCCGCTGGAGTGCCCAGCGGGATTCTTTTTCTCTCTCGACCGATTTCACCAAAAAGCGGACAAGCCTGGGGGTATACTTGGAATAAATTGGGAATTGGGAGTGATGGTATGGGGGATTGGCACAGCAAGGGGCTGGACCAGGTGATGCGGGAGCTGGAGGGCAGGCCCCAGGGTCTGACCAACCGGGAAGCGGCCCAGCGTCTGGAGCGGGTGGGGCCCAACCAGCTGGCCCAGCCGGAGCCGCCCGCCCTTCTCATCCGGATATTGGGCCAGCTGAAGGACCCCATGATCCTGGTTCTTCTGGCCGCCGCCGCCCTGTCCCTGGCGGCCAGCGGAGGAGGGGACTGGCTGGACAGCGTAATCATTCTGGTAATCGTGGTGGTGAACAGCATCATCTCCATCACCCAGGAGGACCACGCCCAGCAGGCCCTGGAGGAGCTGCGGAGGATGTCCACCCCCCAGGCGGCGGTGCTGCGGGAGGGGGTCCGGAGGAAGGTAGCCGCCGCCGCCCTGGTGCCGGGGGACGTGATCCTCCTGGAGGCCGGCGACCAGGTCCCCGCTGACGCCCGGATCTTGGAGTGCAGCCGCCTCCAGGCCGACGAGTCGGCCATGACGGGGGAGTCGGTGCCGGTGGAGAAGGAGGTGGCGGACCATCTCCCGGAGGACACCCCCTTGGGGGACCGGGTGAACATGCTCATCTCGGGCACGCTGATCACCGCCGGCCGGGGGACCGCCCTGGTGGTGGCCACCGGGATGGGCACCCAGATGGGGCAGATCGCCGGCCTGCTTCTGGAAAGCGGCGAGGGGGACACCCCGCTCCAGCGGCGGATGGGGGAGATATCCAGGTCCCTGTCCTTTCTGTGCCTGGCGGTGTGCGCCGTGATGTTCGGCGTGGGGCTGTTCCAGGGGAAGGGGATTTTGGACATGTTCCTCACCGCCGTCTCCCTGGCGGTGGCCGCCATTCCGGAGGGCCTGCCCGCCATTGTCACCATCGTCCTGGCCCTGGGCATCCAGCGGCTGGCCGGGCGGAACGCCATCGTGAAGAAGCTGCCGGCGGTGGAGACCCTGGGCTGCGCCGGGGTGGTCTGCTCTGACAAGACGGGCACCCTCACCCAGAACAAGATGACGGTGCAGCAGGTATGGCTCTTCCCAGGCGTCCGGCGGCGGGACGCCATGCTGGCCGGGGCCCTCTGCTCCGACGCCCGGCTGGAGTGGAAGGCCGGAGCCCCCACCGCTTCCGGCGACCCCACGGAGGGGGCGCTGGTGGTGGCCGCCGCCCGGGACGGGGTGGACCAGAACCGGGAGCTGGAGCGGTTCCCCCGGGTGGCCGACCTCCCCTTTGACTCGGGGCGGAAGCTGATGTCCACTGTGCACAGCCAGGAGGACGGGCGCTGCACCGTCTTTGTGAAGGGGGCGCCGGACGTTTTGCTGGGCCGGTGCTCCAGCACCCCCAGGGGGCCTATGTCCCAGAGCGACCGGGCCAGGGCGCTGGCCGCCAACGAGGAGATGGCGGGGAAGGCCCTGCGGGTGATCGCCGTGGCCCGGAAGGAGCTGGACCGGGCGCCCGGCAGGCTGGAGCCCCAGGAGGTGGAGCGGGAGCTCACCTTTTTGGGCCTGTTCGGCCTGATGGACCCGCCCCGGCCGGAAGTGAAGGCCGCCGTGGCCAAGTGCCACCTGGCCGGGGTGCGGCCGGTGATGATCACCGGGGACCACCGGGCCACCGCTTTAGCCGTGGCCCGGGAGCTGGGCATCGCCGGACCGGGGGACTGGACGGTGACCGGGGCGGAGCTGGACTTTATGCCCCAGGAGCTGCTGGAGGAGGACATAGAAAGGTTCGCCGTCTTCGCCCGGGTGTCGCCGGAGCACAAAATGCGCATCGTCCAGGCCTGGCAGAAGCGGGGCCGGGTGGTGGCCATGACCGGGGACGGGGTCAACGACGCCCCCGCCCTGAAAGCGGCCGACATCGGCTGCGCCATGGGGAAAACGGGTACTGACGTGGCCAAGGGCGCGGCGGACATGATCCTCACCGACGACAATTTCTCCACCATCGTGGCCGCCATCGAGGAGGGCCGGGGAATCTATTCCAACATCCGCAAGGCCATCCACTACCTCCTCTCCTGCAACATCGGGGAGATCGTCACCATTTTCGCGGCCACCGTCCTGGGCCTGGGGCAGATGCCCCTGGTGCCGGTGCAGCTGCTGTGGCTGAATCTGGTCACAGACTCCCTGCCCGCCCTGGCCCTGGGGGTGGAGCCGGTGGAGGAGGGCGTGATGGAGGCGGAGCCACGGGACGCCGGCGCCGGCCTGTTTGACCGGAAATTTTCCTTCCGCCTGGCCTGGCAGGGGCTGATGGTGGGGGGGCTGACCTTGACGGCCTATTTTCTGGGGCTGGCCTGGCTGTCCGCCCCAGGGGCCGAGGGCGGGGCCGCCAACACCATGGCCTTCGCCACCCTGACCCTGTGCCAGCTCTTCCACGCCTTCAACGTCCGCAGCGAGGACCGCTCCCTCTTCTCCCAGGGGGTCTTTTCCAACCCCGCCATGAATCAGGCCTTTTTGGTGGGGCTGGCTATGCAATTGTCCGTGCTGCTCATCCCGCCCCTCCAGGGGGTGTTCTCCGTGGTCCCCATGAGCCTGCCCCAGTGGCTGGCCGTCCTGGCCCTGGCTGTCTCCCCGATCCCCATCTGCGAGACGGCCAAGGCGTCGGGGCAGAAACGGGAAGCGGAGGAGCTGGCCGTAAAATAGTGAGAACACAGCCCCACCGGCCAAAGCCTGGTGGGGCTGTTTGTGCTATTCGTACCACTGTCCGTTTACGGTGCTCTGGTGGATTTCAATGTTATCAGGGCTGCCGGCTTCGATATGTCCGTTGATGGTAGAGCTGATTACCCCCACACCTCCGCTTTGATTTTGAATATCACCTGTAACATCAGAATTTGTCAGTCCAATTCCTCCGCTGGAATTAGAGATGCTGCCATTCACAGTAGAGTTTGTCAGCCCTATACCGCCGGTTTGATTTTGAATGCTGCCATTAACGCTAGAGTTCGTCAGCCCTATACCACCGCTTTGACTTAGAACGTTGCCATTCACGGTAGAACCGGTCAATCCGATTCCTCCATCAGCAGCATAGATATCACCGTAGACCTCTGTATTAGTTAAAACCAATTCCTGTCCATCCGGGACCACGATATCCTGGTATATTACCTCGCCGTCAAGCGCAATGGTTCCGTCCTGGGGGGCGGGCAGTTCAAAGGGCTCGCGGGCTTCCTCCTCCGGAAGCTCCTCCAGCAGTTTCGGTTCCGCCTCCTCCTGGACAAAGGGCTTCACCTGGGCGGCGGTGAAGGGCCGGACGGTGAGGGGTTCGGCGGGCTCCGGGGTGAGCTCCACCATCTCCCCGGCGGAGACGGTGACTGTCTGCCCCCCGGCGGTGCACTCCACCTCGCCCTCCAGCAGGTAGACGCTCATGCGCCGGGCGTCCTCCGCTTCCACCCACCCGCAGGTGCCCCGGATGCCCACCACCATGGAGGAGGTGCGGATTTCCATCGCCTCGTCCTCGGCCAGGGGTTGGGTGACGTTGAAGAACAGGCTTCCGGAATTTACCAGAATCTCCAGCCGCTTGCCCTCCTTCTGGATTTGGATGCCGCTGTTCTGGTCCATTTTGGTGAGCTTGACCTCGTCCAGGTCGATCCAGGCGTAGCTCTCGGACTGGGTGTCTACCTGGTAGCCGCTGTAAAGGCCTAATGCTTCACGGGGTTCCACCTGCCTGCCCGCCCCGTCGGCGACGGCCACCGCCCCCTCGGCCCTCCGCAGGTGCATGGTGGCGGCGGCGGCCTTAGGGCCGCAGGCGGTCAGGGCCAGGGCGGCGGCGGCCGCGAGGGCCAGAAAGCGTCTGATTTTCCCTGTTCGTTTCATGTCGGTTCCTCCTCATGGTACAGCCCCTCCCAGCACCGGCTCTGGGTGAACAAATCGGCCAGTTCCGGGTCCAGCTCCCCGTCCTTGACGCCAAATCCCAGGATTTTCAGGGCCTGCTCCACAGTTTTCGCCTTCTTATAGGGCCGGTCGTCGGCCACCAGGGCGTCGAAGATGTCCAGAATGGTGATGATGCGCACCTCATAGGGAATCTCCTCCCCTTTCAGCCCCCTGGGGTAGCCCGTGCCGTTGAGCTTTTCGTGGTGGGACGCCGCCCAGGACCGGACGTGGGACAGGGACCGGGAGAAGTGAATCTGGGACAGCATTTTGTCGGTCATCACCACATGCCGGCGCATTTTTTCCAGCTCCTCCGGGGCCAGGGTCCCCTTCCGGATGGTGAGCATGGCGTACTCCTCGTCGGTGATCCAGGGCCGGGTATAGCCCCTGTCGGTGTAAGTCCTGTTTTTGAAGTCGGCCAGGCACTCCAACTGTTCGTCCGAAAGAAATTCGGCCTCGTTCATCTCCTCCGTCAGCTCACCGGCCCAACAGGTGCTCAAGGTGATCGACTCCAGCTCCTGTTCAGTGATCCGGCCCTCCAGGCAGTCGATTTTCGCGCAGTACCAGGCGTCCAGAAGGTGGTTGTCCAGCCGGGCGTACTGGAGGGGGGGCAGCCGGTTGGCCTTGTCCATCACCTCCAGGGGGGTGGTGACCTTGCCGATGTCGTGGAGCCAGATGCTCATGAGCAGCTCCTCCCGGCGCGCCGGGGGGAAGGGCGGCTCCTCCCCACGCTCCTCCGCCCGGGCGTTGAGCCAGTCCACGAATTTTCCGCCGCACTGGGCCATGCGCCGGGAGTGGTTGGCGTTGTAAGGGGAGCGCTCGTCGATGGCGGTGGACATCACCCGGACGAAGGAGTGGAACAGCTCGTGGATCTCCTGGGTGTAGCGCACATTCTGGATGGCCAGGGCGGCCTGGGAGGCCACCGACTCCAGCACCAGGGCCATGTCCGGGGGGAAGGGGCATACCCGGCCCTCCGGGTCCAGGGCGTTGATCAGCTGAAGCACCCCGGGCTTCTCCCCGTCCCGGCCGTGCATGGGCACCACCAGCATGGACTGGGTGCGGTAGCCGGTGAGGGCGTCGTAGCGCCGGGGGCCGGGGAAGTCGTACTCCGAACAGTGGTATACGTCGTCCACACAGATGGTCCTGTCCTCCAGAAAGGCCAGGGCGCAGACGTTTTCCCGGCTCAGGGGGACGGGGGCCATGCCCCCGCCGTTGGAGTAGTTTTTCAGCGACAAATTGCGGGAGAAGCGGAAGCGCAGAACGCCGCCGTCCAGCAGGTACAGGGTCCCGGCGTCGCAGCCGGCCAGCTCCATCACGCAGGACAAAATCTCCTCCAGCAGCCGGTCCAGGTCCCGTTCGGAGGACAGCTTCACCCCGATCTCCAATACCTTTTTCATCTGTTCCTGTGTCATAGCGCTATCACCATGCCCTCTTTCGCGAATATGCAGGAGCCGCCGGCCAGCAGCTCCTGGCTGTGTATAAACTGGTCAGTATATTCCCAGGAGTAGTGGGTCATCAGCACCCGCCTGACCCCGGCGGACGCCCCGAAGGCCTGGCCCTCCTCCCAGGCGGCGTGGCCCCAGCCCGGTTTTTTGTCCCGGACGGTAAAGCTGGCGTCCCAGACCAGCAGGTCCGCCCCCCGGGCGAAGTCCGCCAGCCGGGGCTCCATGTCCCCGGACAGCTCGCAGTCCAGGGCGTAGGCCAGGCTGCGCACCCCGTCCTCCAGGCGGTAGTACAAGCATCCCCCGGGGTGGCTGCCCTCCAGGGCGGTGACTGCCAGGCCGGGGGCCGCCCCGCCGGCCAGCGGGAAGGGCCTGCCGCCCCATACCTCGTGGAAAAGGATGCGGGCCCGGCCGTTGGCCAGGTCCACCGGCCAGAGGGAGGAGCCGATCAGCCGGGCCAGCTCACCGGCGAAGCCCGGCGCCCCGTAGAGGTGTATCTCCGCCGCCCGGTCGTACCGGGGGGCGAAGGGAAACAGGCCCATGACGTGGTCCAGGTGCAGGTGGCTGAGGAGGATGTCCACCCGCCGCCGCTTTTCCCGGGCAATGCGCTCCCCCAGAGCGGCCAGGCCGCTGCCCGCGTCCAACACCACCAGGGCGTCCCCGCAGTCCAGGGAGAGACAGCAGGTGTTCCCCCCATAGCCCAGAAAATCCGCCTGGGGCGCGGGGAAGGACCCCCGTACCCCCCAGACTGTCAAGCTCCATGCGCCTCCCATGCCGCTCCTCCCTTTCATCGGTTTTTCGCTATTATATCAAGACGTAATGTGAATTGCAAGGGAACAGAGGGACGCCCTGCCATCGGTTTTTCCCGTTGACATGATCTGTAGGGGCGGCCACAGGCCACCCCTACATAAAACCTCCGAAGGTGACGCCCCGTAAAAAGGGGTGTAAGAAACCGCCCCAAAGCCCCCCTTGTTAAAGGGGGGTGCCCCCATAGGGGGCGGGGGGATTCCGTTTACAAAAAAGCTGCCGAGTAAGACGGAATCCCCCAGTCAGCGGCTTGCGCCGCTGCCAGCCCCCTTTGGCAAGGGGGCCTTACCCGGCGGGGGGACGAGGGTTTTTTGACAAGCTGGGCGAGGGAGATTTCCTGAACTCGCGAGAGGGGCGCAAAAAACCGCCCGGCCTTTTGGGGCCGGGCGGTCTTTCGGAAACCGGCGGTTATTCCAGGTTCAATTTGTTTTCCAGAATCCAGCACACGGCGGCCAGGAAGAGGGCGGCGGGGATAAGCATGATGGCGCTGGCGGCGAGCATGGAGCCGTAGGCGTTGACGGTGGCCGCGTTCATCAGGGACTGGACAACCCGGACAGAGAACACCCGGCCGTACAGATTGGCAATGAAGATATACAGCCCGATAAAGGCCGCCACGCTGACAAACCGGCGGTGCCGGGAGAACAGGTGGCCGATGGCCATAGCCAGGTACATGGACGCAATGAGCAGCACGATAAAAGAGAGGATCACCAGGCAGAACTCCGCCATCAGGGCCAGCGTGCCGGGGTGCTTCATGATCCCCCGGAAAATGTCGGACCAGAAGGGGAACTGAAGCAGCTCAAGCCAGTTTACAGGGGCCATGATGAAGGGGGACAAAAGGGCCACCACCCCGCAGCCTATCCAGGTGACCGCGCCGCAGATCAGCTTGGAGATTACCAGCTGCCAGGGCCGGACAGGGAGGGTGAACATGAGATAGCCCTCGTCCCCCAGCAGCCCCTTGGAGAAGCGGTTGACGACAAATCCAATTGCGATGACGAACATGGCAATCAGAACGGCCATAAAGGCGAAAATCGTAATGCCCGAGACGGCGGTATCGCTAAGGCCGATAGCGTGGTCGTCCACATCCCAAAAAATACTAAACCGGTTCACCAGGGCCAGGGCCAGCGCCGCCCCCCAGATCAGGGAGAACTGCTTCCACATGGCCCGGAAGTCGTATTTTAACAATTTCAGCAGCATCAGGGCTCCCCTCCTTCCCACATGGGCTCCGCCCGGAAGATGTCCCGGAACAGGGCGTCCACGCTTTTGCCCTCCTTCTCCCGGATGGCGTCCACCGTCTCGTGGAGCATGATCTTCCCCTCCTTGAGGAAAATGGCCTCGTCCAGCACCTTCTCGATGTCGGAGATGAGGTGGGTGGAGATGAGGACGGTGCCCTCCTCGTTGTAGTTTGTGAGGATGGTGCGCAGGATGAAGTCCCGGGCCGCCGGGTCCACTCCGGCGATGGGCTCATCCAGCAGGTAGAGCTTGGCCCGCCGGGACATGGCCAGCACCAGCTGGACCTTCTCCTTGGTGCCCTTGGACATGGATTTCAGCCGGTCCCCCGGCTCCACCCCCAGGGAGCGGCACATGGCGATGGCCTTTTCGTACTCAAAATCGGCGTAGAAGTCCCGGAACAGGTCGAAGAGGTCGACAGCCTTCATCCAGTCGGCGAAGTACATCCGGTCGGGCAGGTAGCTGACCGCCGACTTGGTGCTGGGGCCGACCGGCTGGCCGTCGACGGCCAG
>JAAWNI010000037.1 GCA_022798855.1 Lawsonibacter sp.
CGTCTGGACGGGCCTTTTGCCGCCTTGCGGCGTTAAAAAATCTTGAAATCCACCAAGGATTCCTGTGATTTTTTGCCTTGCAGGGCGGCAAAATTCCTCGCCCATCCGGCATTTTCACTTATGAATACAGGTTCTTAATCCACACAAAACATAGGCCTTGCTTCGTCGAAGAGGTCCACCATGCCGCAGTAATTGAGGACCTCATATTTCCGCAGCCACTCCTTCTGCTCCTGGCTGAGCTCCGACTTGGACAGGAATTCTCCCCCGGCGGTGGCGAAGCCCACCGGCGTAATGGCGGGCATGACCTCATACAGCTCGGACAGAAACTCCATATAGCCGGTGAGGGGCAGGCCGGCGGCCTGGGCGGTGAGCACCCCCAGGAAATTGGGGCTGATGACCACATCCTCCCGCTCCTGGATATCGTAGTTGGCCCAGATAAAGAAGGGGACGGCGTACTGCCGCATGACCTCCTCCGTGGTCCGCTCCGACAGCTTTTTGCCGTACAGCTCCTCATAGAAGGCGTTGGTCAGGGGCGGCTGATGGTCGCCGAAAAAGACCACCAGGGTGGGCTCCCCGCACTGGCTGTAGTAGCCGATAAGCTCCTCCAGCGCCAGGTCGCTCTCCTTCATCAGGTCCAGGAACTGCTCCGCCGTCCGGTCCGCCGCCTTCAAATTGCCGGGCAGCTCGATGTGCCGGGGCAGGTTGCGCCACCCCTGGGCGTAGCCGCTGTGGTTCTGCATGGTGACATTAAAGAAGAAGGTGGCGTCCTCGCTTTCTGTGGACTTGTAAATCATCTCGTAGTCCGACTTGTCGGAGATGTAGCTCCGGATGATGTAGGGGTTGGGGACGTCCTCCTGGTACATCTGCCGGTCGAAGTCCAGATACTGGTAGGCCAGCACCCGGTTCCAGCCGGAGGACTTATAGGGGTGGAAGGCGGTGGTGGTATAGCCCTGGCTCCCGGCCAGGGCTGCCAGGGAGGGCATGCCCTCCTCCACGTAGAGCTGGTAGGCCACCGTGTGCGGGGGCTGGAACAGGCTGGTAAAGCCGGTGAGGTACTCAAACTCGATGGTGGCGGTGCCGCCCCCGGTGACTGAGGAGTACATCCAGCCCTTTATGGTGTTCTCTTTCAGGGAGTGGAGGAAGGGGTTGGGGTCCTCCGAGGGGTTCAGCCTGTCGAAGATGGTCAGGTCCCCGAAGGACTCATTCATAATGACCACGATATTCACCGGCTTATTCTCCGGGTCCGCCGGAACGCCGGGGTACTCCTCCATCAGCTCCAGCACCAGCTCTTTGGAGTAGTCCTCCGGCTTGTCCACCGAGGAGTACCGCAGGGCGATGGAGAAGTTGAGCAGGAAGCCGTTGCGCTGGGTGACCCACTGCTGGGTGTAGATATCCAGGGCGGGGAGCATTCCGGTGCAGAAAAAGGCATAGCAGTAGCAGGCCATGGTCCCCCACAGGGCCACGCAGGCCAGGGCGGGGAGCTTGGCCCGCCGCTTTTGTGGGGCGCAGTAGAGGACCAGGGCCAGGTAGGCCGTGAGCAGAATGGCCGCCTGGGTGATGTAGACATCCGCCGAGTAGTCGAAGCCCCCCGCCACGTTGGCGGCGGTGCGCCAGCCGGTGATGTCCGCCGGGAAGAGGATGCGGCCCCGAAACCGGAGGACGTAGTGGTTCACCAGCCCGAAGAGGAAGGACAGCGCCGCCCCCAGGGCGGCGGCCCGGCGGTTCCTGCCCAGCACCAGCCGGAGGGCGGTGAAAAGGCTGTAGTAAAAGATCATGTTCATCAGCACCTGCCAGGGGGCCAGGTCCTCGAACACGTCATTTTCGTTTAAAATCTCCACCATCCACAGGCAGACCCAGGGCCCCAGCAGAAAGACCAGCCGGGAGGCCCACTTTCCTGGGTTGCCCCGCAGGTCCCGGCCCAGCCAGTGGGCCGAATCGTACAGCAGCGCGCTCATATTTACCCTCCATGAATCAAGCGATTCCTTATTAGGATAGCGTTTCCCGCGAAAAATGCAAGAGGATTTTACAATCTTTAAAAATTTTTAATGGTTCGCCCGCAATATAATAAGACGTAAAATCTCCCATTCGGTTCCCGTCCGCCCATGAAAAATTTTTATTCATTTTTTCTGTATATTCATACTGTTTTCGTATTTGATCCGCCCCGCTGCCCCGGCGTTTTTCCGCATCTCCCTCCAGTTGAGATAGTTTTTCACCAATTTAGACAAAAAATCTGGAAGCGGATTTCTATTTTTGAACAATCACCTATTGACTATATATACATCCTAGTGTATACTTTCCCACAGTGTCCGGCGGAAAGCCGGGCCGGTTATTCCAGCTTTTGAAAAGGAGTTTTAACAATGAAGAAGATTCTTGCTTTCGCCATGGCCGCGGCCATGGCCCTGTCCCTGGCGGCCTGCGCGGGCGCCGGAAACAACAATGGCGGCTCCAGCTCCAGCAAGGGGAACGCCTCCTCCGGCAGCCAGGGCGGCAGCTCCGCCAGCGCCCCCGCCGCCCTCACCACCGTCGAAGCCGGCAAGCTGCACATGGCCACCAACGCCGCCTTCCCTCCCTATGAGATGCTGACCGACGACGGCCAGTTCGAGGGCATCGACGTGGAGATCGCCGCCAAGATTGCCGAGAAGCTGGGCCTGGAGCTGGTGGTGGACGATCAGGGCTTTACCGCCGCCATCACCGCCGCGGGCAGCGGCCAGAGCGACATCGTCATGGCGGGGCTCACCATCAACGAAGAGCGCAAGGAGACGCTGGACTTCACCGACACCTACGCCACCGGCATCCAGGTGGTCATCGTGAAAGAGGGCTCCGACGTGACCATGGACAACCTGGGTGAGAAGATGATCGGCTGCCAGAAGGGCACCACCGGCTATCAGTACGCCTCCGACACCCCGGAGAACGGCGGCTATGGCGAGGACCACGTCATCGGCTATGACAACGGCGCCATCGCTGTGGAAGCCCTCAAGGGCGGCCAGATCGACTGCGTCATCATCGACAACGAGCCCGCCAAGGCCTATGTGGCCGCCAACGAGGGCCTTACCCTGCTGGAAGGCACCTGGGTCACCGAGGACTACGCCATCGGCATCAAGAAGGGCAACACCCAGCTGCTGGACGCCGTCAACGGCGCGCTGAAAGAGCTCATCGCCGACGGCACCGTGAAGGGGATCGTGGACAAGTACATCCCCGCGCAGTAAAAATATACGCGCCCACAAAAGCGGCCCCGGCGTGAGGGGCCGCTTTTTACAAAACGGAGAAGAGAGGCGAACTTATGGAGGCATTGTGGGACAAGTTCGAGCCACTGTGGATCGACTTGACGAAAAAATTCACCATGGCCTTTATCACAGGGGACCGGTGGAAGCTCTATCTGAAAGGGATGGCCGCCACCCTGGAGCTGACCGCCTGCGCCCTGATTATCGGCGTGGTGCTGGGCGTTCTGGTGGCGGTGGTCCGCTCCGCCCACGACCAGCAGCGCCTGGGCCAGCGCAGCTTTGTCTTGGGCGTGCTGAATGTTGTGTGTAAGATCTACACCACGGTGATCCGGGGCACCCCCATGCTGGTGCAGCTGCTCATCTGGGGCATGGTCATCTTCAAGTCCAGCCGCAACCGCTTCTTTGTGGGCATGCTGGGCCTGGGCATCAACTCCGGGGCCTATGTGGCGGAGATCGTCCGGGGCGGCCTGATGAGCGTGGACGCGGGCCAGAGCGAGGCCGGCCGCTCCCTGGGCCTGAACTACATCGACACCATGCGGTACATCATCATCCCCCAGGCCTTTAAGAACATCCTGCCCTCCCTGGGCAACGAGTTCATCGTCCTGTTCAAGGACACCTCCCTTGTCTCCTCCATCGGCGCAGCCGAAATTCTCTATTACGCCGAGGCCATCGGCGGCAAAACCTACGAGTTTATGTTTCCCTACATCGGCACCGCCATTATGTACCTGATTTTCTGCATCATCCTCACCTGGCTCCAGGGCCGGCTGGAAAGGAGGCTGCGTCAAAGTGATCGACGTTAAAAACCTGTCTAAATCCTTCGGTGGCCACCTGGTTCTGGACAACATCTCCGAGCACATCAGCGCCGGGGAGAAGGTGGTGGTGATCGGCCCCTCCGGGTCGGGAAAGTCCACCTTCCTGCGCTGCCTCAACCTTCTGGAGAGCCCCACGGCGGGGACCATCACCTTCGAGGGCACCGCCATCACCGACCCCAAGGTGAAGATCGACAAGGTCCGCCAGCAGATGGGCATGGTGTTCCAGCACTTCAACCTCTTCCCCAACATGACCATCCAGAAGAACATCACCCTGGCCCCGGTGCGCACCGGCCTGATGAAGCAGGCCGAAGCCGACGAGCTGGCTAAAGCCCTGCTCCAGCGGGTGGACCTGACCGACAAGGCGGACGCCTACCCCAACCAGCTTTCAGGCGGCCAGAAACAGCGCATCGCCATCGTCCGGGCCCTGGCCATGAAGCCCAAGGTGATGCTCTTTGACGAGCCCACCTCCGCCCTGGACCCGGAGATGGTGGGCGAGGTTCTGGACGTGATGAAGGAGCTGGCCCAGGAGGGCATGACCATGGTGGTAGTTACCCACGAGATGGGCTTCGCCCGGGAGGTGGGCAGCCGGGTCCTCTTCATGGACGGAGGCCACATCCTGGAGCAGAATTCCCCCAAGGAGTTTTTCGACCACCCCCAGCACCCCCGGACCCAGCTGTTTTTATCCAAGGTCCTGTAACGCGGACAGAGGAGCGGAAGCCGTAAAGCTTCCGCTCCCTTTTTGACGCTTTCCGGAAATATAGTCGACGCACTTGAGAAGAGGTAAAAAGGAGGGGAGGAAAAATGGTGCAGGGCAAGGCGGAGGATGCAGGCGGGCTGACGCCCGCCAAAGACGACAACACCGCCCTGTGCCATTTTGGCCACCGAACTTTACCGATTTTCAAGTGCGTCGACTATAAGGGCGGACCCCAGCCCCTCTCTGGGAGGGGGTGGCATGGCGGAGCCGTGGCTGGAGGGATTCCTTTTATCGACGGTCTTCCTGAACACGGAATCCCTCCACCACCGCCTTCGGCGGCGGTCCCCCTCCCTTTGGCAAGGGAGGCTTGGGGCGCTCCGCTTTCGTCCCCCGCAGGGAAAGGCCCCCTTGCTAAAGGGGGCTTTGGGGGTTCTGTCCGGCCCTGCATTTGAAGGCTTCCTGAATTTGCGGAATAAGCGTGATAAAACAGGCCTTTCCGCTTTCTTTCCGCCGGAAAATGTGGTATACTGCTTTTTATCCCAAATAAACCGAAGCTGTCCCGGCCCGCCGCCGGGGCGGACCTGATTGGAGGTAGTGATTTTGTCTCAGTCCCACAAGAGCGAGGCGGCGCTGGCCAGCGCCCCCATCGGCCCTCTGATGGTAAAGCTGGCCCTGCCCGCAGTGGCGGCCCAGCTGATCAACATGCTGTATAACATCGTGGACCGCATCTATATCGGCCACATCCCGGAGGTGGGCCGGACGGCCCTCACCGGCCTGGGGGTCACCTTCCCCATCCTGATGCTGATTTCCGCCTTTACCGCCTTCGCCGGCATGGGGGGCGCGCCCCTGGCTTCCATCCGCCTGGGGGCGGGGGACCGGGAGGGGGCGGAAAAGATCCTCGGCACCTCCGCCACCCTGCTGCTGATTTTGGCCGCCCTGCTCACCACGGTCTTCTCCATCATCAAAGAGCCGGCCCTGATGGCCTTCGGGGCTTCGGAGGACACCATCGGCTACGCCCTGGACTATATCTCCATCTACCTCATGGGCACCGTCTTCGTCCAGCTGGCCCTGGGGCTCAACGCCTATATCACCGCCCAGGGGCAGGCCCTGGCGGCTATGTGCTCGGTGCTCATCGGGGCGGTGCTGAACATCATCCTGGACCCGCTGTTCATCTTCGGCTTCCGCATGGGCGTGCAGGGCGCGGCCGCCGCCACCGTCATCTCCCAGGGGGTGAGCGCCTGCTGGGTGGTGGGGTTCCTCTGCTCCAGCCAGTCCGGCCTGAAAATACGGCGGAAAAATATGGGGCTGAACTGGCCGGTGATCCAAAAAATCGCCGCCCTGGGCGTCGCCCCCTTTATCATGCAGTCCACCGAAAGCCTGGTGACGGTGGTGCTCAACTCGGGGCTCCAGTTCTACGGCGGGGACCTGTATGTAGGCACCGTCACGGTGATGCAGAGCGTGATGCAGATGGTGGTCATGCCCATCCAGGGCATTACCCAGGGGGTCCAGCCCATTATGAGCTATAATTTCGGGGCGGGGAACTACCGGCGGGTGCGGGAGGCCTTCCGCCTGCTGCTCCGGACCTGCCTGGCCCTGACCATCACCGCCTGCGTGCTGGTGGGCCTCTTCCCCCGGCAGCTGACCCTGATCTTCAACGACAACCAGGAGCTGGTGGAGCTGGTGGGCCGGGTCATGCCCATTTTCTTTGGCGGAATTTGGGCCTTCGGCGCGCAGATGGCCTGTCAGTCCGCCTTTATGGCTATGGGACAGGCCAAAACCAGCCTTTTCCTGGCCCTTCTGCGGAAGGTCATCCTGCTGGCCCCCCTGGCGGTCATCCTGCCCATGGTCACGCAAAATGTGATGGGCATTTATGTGGCCGAGCCGGTGGCCGACATCCTGGCGTCCGCCACCACCCTGACCCTCTTCCTCCGGCGGCGGAAAACCCTGCTGCCGGAGCAGGCCGGGTAAACACACTTGTCTCACAAATTCAGGAAACCCACCGAATGTAGGGCAAGGGCTCTGCCCTTGCCTTATTCTTTATCCCCTTGCGGGGATAGTAGAACCCCTGCCCTACATAACGTACCGAACGTTATTTCCAGGGACGTTCCAAATTTATGAGACGGGCGTGGCCGGGTAAAGGGGGCTCTTGCGTTTTTCGCAAATCTGTGGTAAAATAAGCCAATCCAAAAGAGGGAGTGTGAGTGCCATGACAGCAAAAGAAGCCATCCGGGAACTGGAACACATGAAGCAGTACAGCACCGCGAAAGCCATTCCCGCTCTGGACTGCGCCATCAAGGCGCTGAAGGAGAAGGCGGAACGGGAAAAAGAGTAAGTCAAAGCCCCCCGGCATGAGCCGGGGGGCTTTGCGCCTGTATCAACAACTAATTGCGGCTAAAACCGCCGCTGTCTCTTGCTAATGGTACAGCTCCTTGCATATCTGTATCAAATTGCGGGTGATCCGCCCGGTCAGGCCCCAGATGGCCCGGCCCTGCCAGGGGTAGACGGGGACGTTCTCCCTCCCCCTCTGCCACTTGTAGCTCCGGGGGATGCCGATAAGCTCATAGGGGAAGTTCTCCGCCGGGGTGGGGATCAGCTCATACTCATATTCAATTGGGGCGGTGTTCAGCAGGTGGGACAGGGGGACGTAAAAGACCTCCTCCACCTCCGCCGGGCTGGGAACCATCCGCTCCAGGGCTTTGGCGTCCACCGCGCCCAGCACGGGCCACATGAGGAAGTTGGCCCGGTGGGCGATGAAATCCAGCCGGCCCAGCAGCTTAATCTGTCCGCTGGGGATGGCCAGCTCCTCCCAAGTCTCCCGCAGGGCGCACTCCTCCGGTGCCTCCCCCGCTTCCATCCGGCCCCCGGGGAAGCAGGCCTCCCCCGGCTGGCGGCGCAAGGTGGAGGCCCGGACCTCGTAGAGCAGGCACAGCTCGCCCTCCCGCTCCACCAAAGGCACCAGCACCGCATAGGAGCGTTGGGCGTCCATCAGGCCGGGCTGGCGGACCCTGAGCATATCTTCCAGCTTTTCCATCTTCATGGCAGTCACATCCTGTAGGGACACGACTTGTCGTGTCCGTCTTCCCAGCCTGCTTCAACTATCGGGCGGCCACAACAAACCATGTCCGTTCGCCCGGTCTACCGCACCTATTGGGCGGCCACGACAAGTCGTGGCCCTACATCTTCTCTGGTGCGGTGACGCCCAGCAGGTTCAGGCCGTTGGCCAGGACGGACCGGACGGTGTCGGCCAGCTTGAGCCGGGCGGCGAGGACATCAGGCTCCTCCCCTTTCAGGCGGCAGGCGTTATAAAAGCGGTGGAAGTCGCCGGCCAGGGCGGTGAGGTAGCGGTTGATCCGGCTGGGGTCGTAGTCACGGGCGGCGAGGTGGAGCTCCTCTGGGTACTGGGCCAGGGACTTCACCAGGGCCAGCTCCTCCGCCGCTGTAAGTACGGCGGCGTCCACAGCCCCAGCGGCAGGGACGGCAGCTCCATCCTCCCCGGCCAGCCGGGCGATGAGGGAGCAGATGCGGGCGTGGGCGTACTGGACGTAGTACACCGGGTTCTCGCTGTCCTGCCGGACGGCCAGGTCCAAATCGAAATCCAGGGGGCTGGTGGCGGCCCGGTTGTTGAAATAGTACCGGGCGGCGTCTACGCTGATCTCATCCAGCAGGTCGTGGAGGGCGATGGCCTTGCCCGTCCGCTTGGACATGCGCACCGGCTTGCCGTCCTGGAGGAGGTTCACCAGCTGCATGAGCACGATGACCAGCCGGTGGGAGCCGTCCAGGCCCAGGCCGTCCAAGGCGGCCTGGAGCCGGGCCACATGGCCGTGGTGGTCGGCCCCCCAGATGTTGATGGCCAGGTCGAACTTGCGCTCCTCCAGCTTGTTGCGGTGGTAGGCGATGTCGGCGGCGAAGTAGGTGTAAAAGCCGTTGGCCCGGCGCAGGACGTCGTCCTTCAGGTCCAGCTTGTCCACCTGCTCCTGGGTCTTGCCCTCGGCCATGTACTTTTTCTTCAGCAGCTCGGTGGTGTTCAGCCACAGGGCCCCGTCCTTCTCATAGGTCCAGCCCTTGCCGGTGAGCAGCTGGACAGTCTCAACCACATAGCCGCTGTTGTGGAGGGAGGACTCCAAAAACCACTGGTCGTACTGGATGCCGTATTTTTTCAAGTCCTCTTCCATCTTGGGGATGTTCCGCTCCAGGCCGAACTGAGCCATCTGTTCCATCCAGTCCTCCTCGGCGGTGCCGCCTGGGAAGGAAACCCCCTCCTGGGCCAGAAAGCCCTGGGCCAGCTCCCTGATGTCGCCCCCCTGGTAGCCGTCCTCGGGGAACTGGTAATTATCCTCCCCCAGGGTGAGCTGCATGCACCGGGCATAAATGGACCGGGCGAACTTGTTGATCTGGTTGCCGGCGTCGTTGACGTAGAACTCCTTCCACACGTCCCAGCCGTCCCGGGCCAGCACGTTGGCCAGGGTGTCCCCCAGCACGCCGCCCCGGGCGTTGCCCATGTGCATGGGGCCGGTGGGGTTGGCGGAGACAAACTCCACCATCACCTTTTTGCCCGCGCCCCCCGCGCCGGAGCCGTAAGCGGCCCCCTCCGACTCCACGGTGGACAGCACCTCGCCGTACCACTTGGGGCCCAAGGTGAAGTTCAGGAAGCCGGGTCCGGCGATCTCCACCTTGCCGAAGTAGCTGCCCTCCAGCTCCAGGTGGTCCACGATGGCCTGGGCGATGGCCCGGGGGGCCATATGGAGGGCCTTGGCCCCCGCCATGGCGAATGAGGAGGCATAGTCCCCGTGGGAGGCATCCTTGGGAATCTCAATGGTGGCCTTTACCGCTCCGCCCCCGGCGGGCAGGGCCCCCGCGGCGGAGGCCCGCTCATAGGCGGCCTGGGTCAGATCGGCCACCTGGTCCTTGGCGGACTGGATCATGTTTGTCATTTGTCTGCACCTCGTTCTCTGTATTCCGTGTGTAGGGGCGGACATTGTCCGCCTGTCTGTATTCGATTCTTGATAGCGCGGGCGCACGATGTGCGCCCCTGCAAGACCGCCCCTTACTGCTTCAAGCTCCCCAGGCCCTCCTCCGTCTCCTTCACACTGATCCGGAAGATGCTGCGGCCGGCCAGGGCGTGGTCTACCTCGATGGCGTAATCCACCTCGATATCGCCCCCCTGGTCGCTGAGCTGGGCCAGAAGATGGCGGGTATGCACACCTACCGACATCGCGCCATAGGGTGTATTGTACATGGACAGATGGCGGCGGCCCTCCTGAAACACCATCTGTGAGTTAAACTCCCCCACCCGCAGGAGGGTGACCTGGCCGCCCTCCACCTGGAAGGTGGTCAGGGTGCCGCCCAGGCCGGTGAGCTCGCTCTCCTGGTAGGAGAGGATGTAGCTCTCCCCCTCCCTGGACAGGCGGCCCTTGGTGACCAGCTCTGTAATATCTGGGGCCATGCCCTCATATTTCTGCATCCCTTTGATGGAGATGACCACATCTTTTTCCATTGGGGCCTCCTACTGGCTGTGTTTTTTGATGGTCCTTTTGGGGACGAACGGTGGTATTATACACAGTTTGAGCCGCCGTGTAAAGTGTCTTCTCTATTGTATGTCATATTGTCTGAAAAAACAAGTGGAATTGCCGTGTTTCTCCATTTGACAAATTTAAAATGAACGCTATAATGCTATATAGAATCATTCCGCGCCTGGAGAGGAGGCCCTTCCAAAATGAATTTGGAATTGAATAAAAAACAGTTCCGGCGGCTGCTGGACCTGGTTTATATTGGGAACTGGATTTTGAACTCCACCCGTGGGGACCAGCGCTTCGCCGACTATGACGAGGTGGAGAGCCTGCTTTTTGGCCGGGCCGCCCTGGAGGGCATGCCCCAGCTGGCGGAGCTGTACCAGGGGGAGGTCATCCCCTCCCGGGCCTTTGTGGAGGGGGGCATCCACGAGGCCATTGTGGAGTATGAGAACAACGTGTTCTTTGAGATCCTGGCCGAGGACCTGGCCCGCCGGGACATGGACGACGCCCCCATCGACGAGACGAACTACGCCGAGCTCACCAGCCGCATCGACGCCTATATCGCCGAGTTCGAGGAGCACGGAACGGACCACATCCTGGTGGATATCGAGGACTGACCCGGCCCCCTGAGGACATGTGAGAACCGGCGCGGCATAATGCCGCGCCGGTTTTTCGCAAATGGCTCCCGCCGCCGTTTACTGCTCCTTGGCCGGGAAAACGATCCCGACCACACTGACGTTGACGGCGGACACCGCAAGGCCGCTCATGGACTCAATGGCGTTTTTCACCGCCTCCTGCACGGCCTTCCCCATCTCCGGGATGGTGTGTCCGTAGGCCATGAGGACGGCCATGGTGATTACCACCTGCTCCTCCTCCAGCTTGACGTGGACGCCTTTGGCGGCATTTTTTTTGCTCGGGTTGGCCAGGCTGCTCACGCCCTCCACCTCCAGGGCGGCGGCGGCGGAGATGGCCGCCAGCACCTCCTCGGAAATATGGACGTTGCCCAGCTCCTCACAGCGGGAGACGTAATCCTTGCTGTCGCTCATGTGATACCACTCCTGTTCCCAGTTTTCCAACGGTCCCTGTTATTTTACCACACTTTTTTCCATTTGACAACTGCGGGAAAGAAAAACTTTGCAACCCTCCGCCTATGGAAAACATATGGCCGGGAATACCGGAATATGCCCTGTCCCACGGGGCTGTCCGTTTGGCGCAAAACGGTCGGACAAAACTGTATGAACGGCCCCTGGAGATGGCGCCGAAGTGGTGGATTCCGGGCTTTTTCCGTGATTTGACGCTGCTTTCAGGACTCAGCCTTTGCGAAAGGCCCTTTCAACCCCTTGCAGCTTTTCAGGATCCGGTAGACTTCCTGTCCGCCTTTTCGCCCGAACCGGCGCAGAGAATCTAAGTAGATTACCTTTGGCGTCGCGCCCTCCTCTAAAATACTCTGGATGTCCGACAGCCGGCCACAAAACTCCGTGTTCGCGAACGCCGCCGAAAGCGTCCGCTGAATCCGCTGCCTTTCCTGATAGGCGGCGGAAAATTGACCGATATCCACCGTCTTGCGGTAGGAACGGATCAGGTTCGCCCGCTCGCTGTTTTCATTCACGGTAAGGATGCCGTGCTCAATGCTCTCGCTCAGCGCCACCCTGTGCTTTGTCCCTGAGCGCTCCTGCCAGTAGTCCCGGACGGCCTGAAAGCCGTTGTCATTGCTGACGATCACTAAATTCCGGCACTGTTCAGCGCCAAACAGCGCGCCGGCCTTGCTGGCAATGTAGAAGTCCAGGCCGTTTTTTCTCTTTATGAGCAGCTTGCAGGTTTCAAATCCACACCTGGCGCGCTGAATGTTCTGCAAGTGGCGCTGTTCAATGGCAAGAGCGGCGTCACTATAAAAAAGAATCACGCAGTCAGAGGACAGGAGGAACTCCGTCCCCCGCATTCCCAAATTCCTGACGTTTTCATAGTCGACCAAAAAATGCATGGGCCGGCCCTCCTTTTTGACAGTATACCACAGCTTTCTTGTGAGGACAGCCATATTGATGGACATCCTTCGACTCATCAAAGCAAACTTTCATGATTTGGCTTTGAAAATGGGCAGCGTTTTCCAATACATTGGTTGTTTTGGGCCGCGTAGCCACATGTAATTTCCCGCCGCGCCATGTCTATTCCAAAATTCTCCCGCACAAAGTCCACAGCGGCCAAAATAGACAGAAACGAGTCCCTTTTGCAGCACCGGGGGCCGCCAATGGCTCCAATCCGCTCCAGCGCTTTTGAGGTCATCAGATTGGACAGGCCAAAGGGCTCTGCCGACAGCGGCGTGGATTTTGAGATGATCGACACAAACATACCGGCGCTGATGCCGGCCCCGCAGGCGCCCCAAAAGCCGCAGGCGCCTCCGGGGACGCTCCTTCCACGGCTCATCATCTCCACCAGCGCCTGCTGGAGGTCGATCTCTCCGCCCGCGTTTTTATACGCGGTCAGCAGCGCCGCGCCCACCATGATGTGGTGTTCCGGCCCGTGCATATGGCAGAACGGCTGGGCCATCATGCTGTTTATAATCTCAATTGGATCTTTTGATGCTGCCTCCAGACATAATCCGATCAGTGAATCCATTCCCGCTGTGTGGCACGCATCGCAGACATAGTGTCCGCTGACGCAACGGGTCTTGCTGGGTTCCTTTTTGCGGCAGACAGCGCACTCCATCATTTCATCTGTTTCCAGATACTCCAGCGGAGCGCCGCAGATCAAACATTCTTCTTTCATCATGATGTACCCCCCAACTTTTTATTTCATTGTCTATATGATACCACACCCTGTCAACCTGCCGCAAGGAGGACAGCGCTGGCATCAGGATGTTCCATCAGCCCCACCTCCAAGCATCAGGGAAGTGTCCCATTCGCGGATTTTTATGTAGGGGCGGACATTGTCCGCCCGCGGGCGCACACTGTGCGCCCCTACAGAGCGCACCAATTATAGCAATCATCAGAATTGCTGGCAAATGTAGGGCGGGACGACCTCGGCCCGCCGTCCTGCCGCAAACGGCGCGCCGGGTCGTCGCGCCCTACGGAG
>JAAWNI010000038.1 GCA_022798855.1 Lawsonibacter sp.
GCTGTACCAGTGCCACTTGCTGCCCTTGGGCTCCAGCCGCTGGAAGGACAGGGCGATGCTCCGCTGGCTGGCCCGGCCCACCGCCAGCTCCATCACCATGACGGGCAGGCCCAGAATGACCAGGAACAGCAGGTACAGCAGCACAAAGGCCGCCCCGCCGTATTTCCCCGTGATGTAGGGGAAACGCCACACGTTGCCCAGCCCGATGGCGCAGCCCGCCGAGATGAGCACAAAGCCCAGGCGGGAGGAAAATGTCTCTCGTTTCTCCATTGACAATCTGATTCTCCTTTGCAGTCATAAACACAAGCGGGGCTGGCGGCGCGGGGGCTTCTGGCGCTGACATCGGGAAGCCTTCCACGAAAACCCTGCCCCTCTCATGCCCCACATTATACCACATGGAGCGAACCGGGGACAAGTCCATAATTCCCTGCGTTTGCCCCAAAAATTCAGGGGGCCCGACAAATTGGGGCAGGGGTGGAGCGCTTGCCTTGCACGTCCGAAAAGCCCCCCCTCTTGGAGGGGGGTGGCGCGGCGAAGCCGTGACGGGGGGAGTCTTGGCGGGAAAAGCTGTATAAAATCCTAATTTTACTCCCTCAGCCACCGCCTGCGGCGGTGACAGCTCCCTCAAGGAGGGAGCCTGGTTATTTTTCGACAAGCTGGGGCTGGTACGCAAAATTTTCCTTTTCCCCGAAAAATTTCCCTTGACAGGGGGATTTTTTGCGCTATAATGATAGTACTACTGTTCTATAGAACGTATTTTCGCAAGGGGGGCTCTCCATGGAGCTGCTGGACAAGCTGAACATCCTGGCCGACGCCGCCAAGTACGACGCCGCGTGCACCTCCAGCGGGCTGGACCGCTCCGGCCGGCCGGGGGCTATTGGCAGCACCATGCTGGCGGGCTGCTGCCACTCCTTCTCGGCGGATGGACGGTGCGTCACCCTGCTGAAGGTGCTGCAAACCAACTTCTGCGTCTACGACTGCCAGTACTGCGTGAACCGCCGCTCCAACGACGTGCCCCGGGCGGCCTTCACCCCGGAGGAGCTGTGTGAGCTGACCATAGGCTTCTACCGCCGCAACTATATCGAGGGGCTGTTTCTGTCCTCGGCGGTGGTCCAGAGCCCGGACTACACCACCGAGCTGATGATCCGCACCCTGCGCATCCTCCGGGAGCAGCACCGCTTCGGGGGCTATATCCACGCCAAGGCCATCCCGGGGGCGGACCCCCTCCTCACCCGGCGGCTGGGCCTGCTGGCCGACCGGCTGAGCGTGAATATTGAGCTGCCCTCCTCCCCGAGCCTGGCCCTGCTGGCCCCGGACAAGAAGAAGGAGTCCATCCTCACCCCCATGCGGCAGATCAGCGAGGGCATCGCCGCCTCCAAAAAGGAGGTGGAGGTGTACCGCCACGCCCCCCGGTTCGCCCCGGCGGGGCAGTCTACCCAGATGATCGTGGGGGCCACCCCGGAGAACGACCGGCATATCCTCACCCTGACCCAGGCCCTTTACGACCGCTACCAGCTGAAAAGGGTGTTCTATTCCGCCTATATGCCCGTGTCCTCCAGCCCCCTGCTCCCGGTGGCGGCGGACTTTAAGCCCCCGCTCCTCCGGGAGCACCGGCTCTACCAGGCTGACTGGCTGCTGCGGTACTACCACTTCCGGGCGGAGGAGATCCTGGACGAGTCCCAGCCCGACCTGGACCCCCGGATGGACCCCAAATGCTGCTGGGCCCTGCGCCACCTGGAGTTTTTCCCGGTGGAGGTGAACCGGGCGGACTACGAAGCCCTGCTCCGGGTGCCCGGCCTGGGGGTGCGGTCGGCCAAACGCATCCTGCGGGCAAGGCGGGTGGGGCCGCTGAATTTCGAGGGGCTGAAACGGCTGGGGGTGGTCCTCAAACGGGCGCAGTATTTTCTTACCTGCTCCGGGCGGATGATGCGGGGCCTGCGGGTCAGCGAGGACGGCCTGCTCCGCCACCTGGTTTCCCTGGAAGCCCCCGCCCTGGCCGCCCCCATGCCGGAGCAGCTGTCGCTGTTTGATTCCGCTGTGTAGGGACGCACAGTGTGCGCCCGCATCAGGCAGATTGGAAATACGGCGGGCGGACAATGTCCGCCCCTACATTTTGGAATCAGGGCGCTTGGAAAGGAGGTTGTCTATGTCCTGGACTCAAATTTCCTGTCAATACGACGGCACATACCCCGGCTTTCTCTCCTGCGTCTTTGACTGCTACGTCAACAGGGAGGAGCCGGTGGAGTTCCGCACGCCGGAGGAGGTGTGCTGCTCCCTCTACCCCCTGCGGAGGGTGGAGACGGACGAAGCCCACGCCCGGCGGGTGTACCGGTCCTTCGCCAAGTTTGGGGCGGAGGGGCAGCGGCTGGCGGTGCGGGCCTTCCTCACCTGCCTGCCGGACAAGGAGCTGTGGTTGTGGCGGTTCCTCCGCCTGGCCTATGACCAGGGGCCCAAGGTGGGCCGGAACCTCACCGACCCCACGGTGGATAAGGTGCGCAAGGCGGTGTGGCATCTGGAGCACGAGGCGCACCAGTACAAGGGCTTCACCCGCTTCTCCGACCTGAACGGCATACTGGCGGGGGAGATCGAGCCGAAAAACCGGGTGCTTCCTTTGATAAGGCCCCACTTCTGCGGCCGGTATCCCCAGGAGGACTTTGTCCTCCACGACCGCACCCACGGCGAAGCCCTCTTCCACCGGCCCGGCCCCAAAAACTGGGCCATTCTGCCGGTGGAGGACTTTTCCCTGGGCCCCGCCGGGGCGGAGGAGCTGGCCTATCGGAAGCTGTGGCGGGCCTTTTACGACACCATCGCCATTGAGGGCCGGTACAACCCCAAGTGCCGCATGACCCACATGCCCAAGCGCTATTGGGCCATGATGACCGAGTTCCAGGAGGAGTGGGACACAGCCCTGCCCGAGGTCCGGCCCACATAGGAAAAGATACGCTGAAACAGGCGCCCCCGCCAGGAATTTAGCTCTTGCTCCACCGCCCATGTTGTGTTATAATCTGGAAGGAAGGACCCCCAAACACAACAGGAGGTATATGCTATGAAATGTCCCTACTGCGCCTACGCAGAGAGCAAGGTCGTCGATTCCCGCCCCGCCGACGAGGGGGCCAGCATCCGCCGCCGCCGGGAGTGCCTGTCCTGCCACAAGCGGTTCACCACCTATGAGACGGTGGAAAGCCTGCCCCTGATGGTCGTCAAGAAGGACGGAAGCCGCCAGAGCTTCGACCGCAGCAAGGTGATGGGCGGCCTGATCCGGGCCTGCGAGAAGCGCCCGGTGGCCTACCAGACGTTGGAGAGCATGGCGATGGAAATTGAGCAGGTCCTCCAGAACCAGATGGACCGGGAGGTCAGCTCCGCCCAGATTGGTGAGCTGGTGATGGAGCGGCTGAAAAAGGTGGACGAGGTGGCCTATGTCCGCTTCGCTTCGGTCTACCGGCAGTTCAAGGACATCAACACCTTTATGACCGAGCTGAACAAGCTGCTGGAGGACAAATAGCGCCAAATGGAGAGCCGGCGCGGCCCTTGGGGCCGCGCCGGTTTTTGTCAGCGGTAGGAGTCGGCCAGCGCCTGGAACTTGGGCAGGGCGCGGCGGATGGTGTCGGGCTGGACGCAGTAGGAGATGCGGACATGTCCCGGCGCGCCGAAGCCGGTGCCGGGGACGATGAGCAGGTCCAGCTTTTTGGCCCGCTCGCTGAAAGCGATGTCGTCGGGCTCCAGGCTCCGGGGGAAGAGGTAGAAGGCCCCGCCCGGCTCCACCACGTGGTAGCCCATCTCCCGCAGGGCGGCGGTGAACATTTTGGCGTTCTCCTCGTAGATTTTCAGGTCGGCGGTCATGTCGCAGCAGATGGATGTGACCTGCTGGAACAGGGCGGGGGCGCACACATAGCCCAGGGAGCGTCCCGCGCCCGCCACCGCGGCGTAGACGCTGCCGCCGTCAGCGGCCTCCTGGGGGACCAGCACGTAGCCGATGCGCTCACCGGGGAGGGACAGGGACTTTGAGAAGGAGTAGCACACGATGGTGTCCCGGTAGATGTGGGGGACCCAGGGGGCCTCAAAGCCGGCGTAGACGATCTCCCGGTAGGGCTCGTCGGAGATGAGGTAGATGGGGTGGCCGTATTCGGCGCTCTTCCGGGTCAGGATGGCGGCCAGCCGCTCCAGGGTGGCCCTGGAGTACACCACGCCGGAGGGGTTGTTGGGGGTGTTGATGACCACGCCCTTGGTGTTGGGGCTGACGGCCCCCTCAAAAGCGTCGAAGTCGATTTGGAAGGACTCGATTTCCGGGGGGATCAGGACCATTTTGGCTCCGGAGCCCTCAATAAATACCTTGTACTCCGGGAAGTAGGGGGCGAAGACGATGTACTCGTCGCCGGGGCAGGTAAGGCCGTTGAACACGCAGCACAGGGAGGCGGCCGCCCCCGCGGTGAGGTAGAGCCGGTCGGCGGTGTAATTGGCGCCGAAGCGGCGGTTCAGGGAGTCGGCGAAGCGCTGGCGGGCGTCGGCGGCGCCCTGGGCGCTGGTGTAGGCGTGGATCAGGCCGGGCTGTTCGGTGAGCAGCCTGATGGCGGTGTCATTGACGGCGCCGGGGGCGGGGACGCTGGGATTCCCAATGGAAAAGTCAAAGACATTTTCCGCGCCCACCTGGGCGGCGCGGAGCTTGCCGTATTCAAACAGCTCACGGATGGCTGAGCGGGCGGTGCCCAGCTGTTTCATGCGTTCAGAAACCATGGAAAAAACCTCCTAGACTTTAACAGTTGACGGGAGCGGCGGTGGTATGGGCCTATTATACCATAGCGATTTATCTTAGTAAAGCAAAAAAATTTTTTGAAACGGCGGCATATTTGGAAAAATCTGACCTTTACAAAGGAGGGGCGGGAGGCTATAATTTTGAAAGATTACAGGGCAGGCGCTGTTTGAAAAATGGAAATGTGCCCAACGGCGAGAAATTTTTTCGCCAGACGAAGACAATTTGACGCAGGAATACTGGATGTATTTCAAGGAAAATTGGCAAAGCATGGCGGAAAAAGAGCCGGTGTTTGGGCATGTTGACATTTTTCAAACAAGCCCTAATATCTACTGGCGGAAGGAGGCGGCGCAATGCAGATATTATCTGGTAAAGCGATCATGGAGCAAATTGTAGTCGGCCGGCTGAATTTTTACCGGAGGCCCTCCCCCCAGATACATATGTACACCCAGGGCGGCTGGCGGCAGGAGATCAACCGCTTCCACCGGGCCCAGCAGACCGCCATCTTAGAGCTGAACACCCTCTACCACCGGGCGCTGAACCAGGTGGGGGAGGGGGTGGCCTCCATCTTTTCCATCCATGGGATGCTGCTGGAGGACCATGACTATGTGGAGCTGGTCCGCTCGCTGATCGAGGGGCAGAGCGCCACGGCGGAGTACGCCGTCCAGATGGCGGAGGTCAGCTTTTCCGCCGCCTTCTCCGCCATGGACAGCCCCTACATGCAGGCCCGGGCGGTGGATATCCGGGACATCTCCCAGCGGGTGCTCCGGGCCCTGATGGGCGGCCGGCAGACACTGCTGATGGATGAGCCGGCCATTTTGGTGGCCGACGAGTATCTGCCCAGCGAGGTGATGGACTTCGACCAGCGCCGGCTCCTGGGGCTGGTTACCCGGAAGGGGAGCCTGGACAGCCACACCGCCATGCTGGTCCGGGCCTACCACATCCCGGCCATCGTGGAGGTGAATATACCCCCCAGGTGCGAGGGGCACCTGGCCCTGATGGATGGATACACCGGGAATGTCTATGTGGACCCGGAGCAGGAGCACCTGGACCAGCTCAGGGAGCTCTATCAGGCCAACGGACGGCCCAAAGGGCATGCTTTGGGCGTGAAATAAACACCCGGCCCACTTCCTTTCGGAGGCGGGCCGGGGTTTCTTTTGAACAAAAAAGAGCCGTACCCGCAAAAGCCCAACGGATACGGCATATTTTTATTCTGGCTTCTCTGGGTCCAGGACGAAGACTCGATGTGAGAAGGTATCGCAGACATAGAGCCTGCCCTGGCGCAGCAGAAGCCCCACCGGTGAAACGGGGCAGATATCCATGCTGGCCATGTCCCGGGCGGCCAGGGTGTCCACCACGCCGCCCCGCACCCGCCGGACGGCGCTGTTCCCCGTGTCCGACACATAGACCGTGCCGTCGCCGCCCACGGTGATCCCCTGGGGGATGGAAAACGCCGCTTGGGCCGCCGGGCCGTCAGCCAGGCCCGGCTGGCCGGAGCCGGCCACCAGCTCCACCCGGCCCTTCACGATCCGGACCACCCGGTCCGCCCCGCTCTCGGCCACATAGAGGGCGCCATCGTGCCAGCAAAGGCCCATGGGCTCGGAGAGCCCCTCCGCCACAGTGGCGACCACCCCCTTGGGGGAGATTTTCCGCACCGCGTTGTTGTGGGTGTCCGAGACATACAGGTTCCCCTCCTCATCGGCGGCCAGGCCGGTGGGGTAGGCGAAGGCCACACCCAGCTGGGTGGTTGCAAGCCGCTCTGTAGTGGAGCCATTCACCGTTTGGATGGACTCCGTGCGGATGAGCCGGACGGCGTTGTTCTCCGCGTCGGACACGGCGTATCCATCCAGGAAGGGGGCGACCGCCCAGGGGTATTTGAAGTAGCTCTGAGCCAGTCCGGCGTCGTTGTAGCCGCCCACAGGCTGGCCGTAGGGGCCGGCCACCGTCCCGCCGCCGGCATAGACGCTGCTGGCGCCCCCCTTGACCTGCCAGACCACCTTGTTGTAGACATCGGTGATGAGCAGGGTCCCGTCCTCCATGGCGGTGATGCCGCTGGGGGCGCACAGGTTGTCGAGGAGACTGAGCATTTGGTCGTTATAGAGCCGGTTGTAGTTCATCAGCACCACCGCCGCCTGGGCGCGGGTGGTGTGGGCCTGGGGGTCGAAGCGGCCGCCGCCCACGCCGCTGAGGATGCCGGCGGAGTGGGCCCAATCCACCGCCTGGAGGGCGTAGGGGGAGATGCCGCCCTGGTCGGCCCAGGACTGGGCGGAGCCCTCCGGGCCAGGGCTGCCCGCCAGACGCCAGAGGAACAGCGCCAGCTGCTCCCGGGTCACCGGGCCGCCGGGGCCGAAGCGCCCGCCGCCATAGCCGGAGGTAATCCCCGCCTCCGCGGCCCAGTTCACGGCCTGCTCATACCAGCTGCCCGGGTTTACGTCGGTAAAACCAGCCGCTTCCGACGCCTGGGGGGAGCCCGCAACCCGGTGGAGCACCGCCGCCAGCATGGCCCGGTCCATGGCTGCGCCGGGGGAGAAGCGCCCCTCGCCGGTGCCCGACATCAGCCCTTGGGTCTGGCAGTAGTCCACGGCTTGGGCGTACCAGGCGCCGGGGGCCACGTCGGAGAAATCCGCCGCGTGGGCGGGCGCGGCCAGGCCCAGCGCCGCCGCTGCGGACAAAACTGCCGCTGTCAGCCGTCTTTTCATGGGTTCTCCTCCTTTTTCTCCAGGTAATAATAGTCGTCTGCCATTCTAAGCGCCTGGCAGCCCATCGCTTCGGTGATATCCCTTGTGTCATCTTTCAAAAGGGCGGCGGATTTGCCCCGAATTTCAGTCCCGACATTCTGGAGCGTGCCGCTGCCAAAGGGGCCCATAACGGCGTGGGAGTTGTCCTCGCAGGTGATCCTTCCGCCTATCAGCTCCAAGCTGTCGGCGTTGGGTACGCCGATGAGCCAAGAGGCGGTGGGCCGCCCGGAAATCTCGCCGTCGAGCATCACAAGCCTTGACCCAGGAGCTGTGAGGGCCAGATAGCCGCAGTTGACGATGGTTCCGCTGTTTGTCAGTGTTCCGTCAACGGTCAAAGCCCGGTCGCTCAGTTCGATGGTTCCATTATTTACAAGGGCCGCTGAGCCGCTGACAACCAAATCCACGTCGTCCGATAAGGACAGCACCTTCCCGGCGGGAACGGTCAGATCGCTGTCAAACGTCACATCCGCTGGGCCGCCCTGTTCATTGGTGACGCGGACCTCGTCATAGCTGTTCAGCGCGGTCTGGATGGCCGCAGTGGTGGCGTCCGAGTATTCTATCGCGGCTGTGCTCCAGGGGAAAAGGTAGTAGTAGCCGTCATCCCGCTGTTCCACGCCCCAGCCGTCTGGGAGGGGGTCCATAATTTTGCGTTGGGTGGACCGGAACACGGTGGCGCAGCCGGTGGGGAAGATAAGGGTATCGCTGCCTTCTCTGTCATACAGCCGCAGCGCCATGCCTTCGATGATCTGGGTCACCGTTCCGCCGGTAAAGTTCATCTGGGCTGGAGCCTGCACGGACACGGCGGAGCCATTTTTGCTGCACACGATCTCGCCGCCGGAAATGGTCAACTGTCCGGGTGTACCTGGTTCGGACATTAAAGCTACAGTTCCGTTCACAGTTCCTCCGGAGATGGTGATATCGGTGCCCAGAATCCCATGTGCTCCCGGTACAGTAACAGTTCCCCCGGTAATCTGGATGCCAGCAGCTCCTGTTTCATCTCCAATTCCAATCGCATATTGCGAAGTGCTGGTGGCTGAAATTTCACCGCTTTCGATGGTTATATAGGCACAAGTAGAATTGCCGTTATTGGGAAAACCGCAGGCTCCAATTCCAGCCCCGCCATGGTCTATATCCGGAGTTGCGTTCATGTATATGCGGCCGCCTGTGGCAGTCAGCTTGCCTGTGCCCTTAATGGTCAGCCTGCCGGAAGATTCTTTGCTGTTTTTTTCCAGCCCGGCCCGCCCCGCTCCGCTGAGCAAAGTGTTTTCTGTACCAGCGCCCAGGGTGAGCGATACATTCCCTGAGCTGTTGTCTGCAATTTGGAACGCGGGGGCGCCTGGAGTGCCGGTCGTGCCGTTGGTTGTATATTCCCCTGTATGGCTCAGGTCGATATTCACCCCGGCCAGGGTGAGGTTGGCGCTGACGCCGTCCTCCACAAAGATGGAATCGGTGGTGGTCTGGTCCACTCCCTCAGCCATGGAGATGGTCAGCGGGGTGGGGGAAATTACCGAAAATTTGCCCGAGCTTTCATCGTAAGTGTAGTCTACCCCTTCCTTGCCGCCGTTGACAGCAAAGGACCCCGCTGTGACGGTTTCAGCCAGGTGGTAGTAGCCGTCGCTCTGCTGGGCGGCCCCATAGCCGCTGGGGAAGGGGCTGGCCACCGCCAGGGTTTTGGCTCGGAAATCGGTGGCGAAGCCGGAGGGGAGGGAGAAGCCGGAGGGCAGGCCGATGGCCGCTCCATCGCCGGTATTGGTGACGGCGCCGCCGGCCAGCGTCAGAGCCGTCCCGCTGGACACAGACACCGTGATGTCCTGATTCGAGGTGATCTCGCCGCCGGAGATGGTAAGGGACCCGCCGGTGAGGGTGAGCCGGCCCTCGACGCGTCCGGCGTTGGTCAGCGTTCCTTCGCTGGAAATCCCCAGCGCGGCGGCAATCCGTCCCGAGGAGGTGTTTGTGATGGTCCCGCCGGCGTTATTCACGAACTGCCCCGCCACCCGCAGGGTGTTGGAGCTGTTGACGGTGATGGCTCCGCTGTTGGCCAGGCTGTCTCCCAGGTCGGCGGTGCCGTTTACTGTAAGGCTCCCCAGCACTTGGGCGGGCACGCCGCTGTTCAGGGTGAGCGTCTTTCCGCTGTCCACCGTCATGTTGATGCCGATGTCCAGGGTATTTTGGGCCGGGTTCGCGCCGGGCGCCACCACCACCCGCCGGGTGGTTGGGCGGTCCAGCGCCTGCTGGACATCCATGTCGGTCACTGGCATGGTCAGGGTGATGTCAGCCGGCTCCGGCGCGACGCCGGGGCTGTCCCCGCCAGGGGCGGAGGAGCCGCCGCTGTCCTGGCCCCCACTGTCCTTGGGGCCGCTGTCCCACACCGGGTCCTGGGACACGTGGTTGTCCTGGGTGGACAGGGCCTTTTCGATTTCCCGGAGGACTTCCTCCATAGCCGCCTGGTCGTCCTCCAGCCGCTTCTGGGCGCTGTCCTGGTCGAAGCGCCCCAGCACGTCCAGGCCGGAGCCGGTGTAGATTTTTTCGCACAGGGCCCGGTCCTTCACCAGCTCCACCAGAACAAAGCCGTCGATCTGCTCCTCGGTGTAGCTCTGGCGGATGATCTCACAGCGCGCCCCGGCCTGCCCCTGGGGGTAGACCACGAACTCGGCCATCTCGCCGCCCCGGAGCACGGTGGTCCGGCTCTCGCCTGTGGCCGGGTCGGTGACGCTGCATTCCACCTGCCCTTCCAGAAGATAGACCTGGGCGCGCCACGCGTCGAGCATTTTTACCCACCCGCAGGTGCCCCGGATACCTACGATGATGGTGGAGGTGCGGATGTTCAGGCTCTCCTCCTTTTCCAGCGGCTCGCTGACGTTGAAGTAGAGGTTGCTGGAATTCAGCAGGACCTCCAGCTTTTTCCCCGCCTTACGCACCTCGGCTTCGCTCACCGCGTCCAGCTTGATGAGCTTGCTGCTGTCCAGGCTGGCCCAGGCGTAGCTCTTCTCGGCGGTCTTGGCGTGGTACCCATTGTAAAGGCGCATATCCTCAAAAACGGACAGCGCTCTGCCGCTGCCGTTCGTAACAGATACGCTTCCTTCGGTTTTCATTAGCTGGATGGTGGACGCGGCGTCTGAAACCGTCTCCGCCCCCATGGCGGGGAGCGCGGCGGTCAGAAGAATAGCCAGCACCAGCGCCAGCGGCAGAAAACTCTTTTGGAATGAACTTGGCTTCCTCATATGTATTACCTCGCCTTCTTTTTGGGGAACTCCCGCGGTACACAAAAATTTTCAACTATCCCGCTTAACTATAACAGATGCCGCCAGAAATAGCAAGAAAATGATTTGTTTAGGGAGTGCCCTAAATTTTTGCTGGCAGTTGGGCGTACAGCGCGGCGCCGCGAAATTCGAACCGCCGTTGTGTCGAATGTTGTTGCAAAATGTCCCACACAGCGTTACAATGAAAGCGGTCGAACAAATAGATATGGAGAAAGTGAGCGTTATGGAACAACAGGAAACATTGCTTCAATATTTTGAGTGGTATCTGCCCGCCGACAGCGGGCACTGGCGGAGGGCGGAGGCTGACGCGCCCCGTTTAGCCGCCCTGGGCTTCACCGGCGTGTGGCTCCCCCCGGCCTATAAGGGCCACCAGGGCCAGGCGGATGTGGGCTATGGTGTCTACGATTTGTACGATCTGGGTGAATTCGATCAAAAGGGGAGTGTGCCCACCAAATACGGCCGCCGGGAGGAGTACCTGGCCGCAATCAAAGCCCTGCAAAGGAACGGCGTCCAGGCCTACGCGGACATTGTCCTCAACCACCGCATGGGAGCGGATGAATGCGAGGAGGTCTGCGCCCGGCGGTCCGCCGGGGGCGACCGGAGCAGAGATGCCTCCGCCCCAGCCCCCATTGTCGCCTGGACCAAGTTCACCTTCCCGGGCCGAGGGGGGAAATATTCTGACTTCCAGTGGGACTGGACCTGTTTCGACGGTGTGGATTGGGACGACAGACAGGATAAAACGGCGGTCTACCGGTTCGAGGGAAAAAATTGGGACAGCCAGGTGGACAGGGAAAACGGCAACTACGACTACCTGATGGGGGCTGATCTGGATATGAGCTCCCCCAAGGTCATTGATGAGCTGGACCGCTGGGGTCGGTGGTATCTGGAAACCACCGGCGTGGACGGCTTCCGCCTGGACGCGGTGAAGCATATCAGCGCCCCCTACTTCACCCACTGGCTGCAAAAGCTCCGGCAGGAATCCGGGAAGACGCTCCCGGCCGTCGGAGAATACTGGCACAAGGAAACGATGGCTCTTACACACTACTTGGACCAGTGCGGGCAGGTGATGCGTCTGTTTGACGTACCCCTCCATTTCAGGTTCCACCATCTCTCCAGCGCCGGAGGGGCCATGGACCTGCGGGAGCTGTTTCGAGGGACCCTGGCGGAAGCCCGACCCGACCAGGCGGTCACCTTTGTGGACAACCACGACACCCAGCCAGGACAGGCGCTTCAATCCTGGGTAGCCGATTGGTGCAAGCCGCTGGCTTACGCCTCCATCCTGCTGCGGCAGGACGGGACGCCCTGCGTCTTCTATGGGGATCTGTACGGGATTCCCCACGACAATATCCAGCCGGTGAAGGCCCTGCCCAGACTGCTCCTGGCCCGGAAGTATTGTGCCCACGGCCCACAGACCGACTATCTGGACGACCCGGATATGATCGGCTGGGTGCGGCAGGGGGAGGATTCCGCCATGGCGGTGGTCCTCACCGACGGCCCCGGCGGCAGCAAGCGGATGTGTGTCGGAGCCGGGATGTCCGGGGCTGTCTTTGTGGATGTCTTAGGCGGCCGGGATGAAGGGATCTTGATTCCGGAAAACGGCACAGCTGATTTTCCGGTTGGCGGCGGTTCTGTTGCGGTATGGGTCCCGGAAGATGTGGCACAGCGGATCGAAAGGGATTTGGGATCTGCCTTCCCTGATTCAATCTCTTGATGTCCCTAAGGCCTGTTTGAAACATGCTGATACGCCCAAGCGGCGGGCCTTTTTCCGCCATACTATCCCAATTTTTCTTGCAATATATCCAGTATTCCTGCGAAAAATTGTGTTTGTTTGGCGGAAAAATTCCTCGCCATTGTGCATATTTCCATTTTTCAAACGGTGCCTAGCCGCGCGGCTTCAGGCGGTGCCACAGCTCCACCAGGCCGAGCTGCGTATTGCGGCGTCCTGGATCAGTTTCAGCTCCGCTTCCGTATGCTGGTTCGGATGGCTGTGAGGATGCCGGGACTGTCAGGCCAGGGACGCCACACTTCCATCCCAGCAAGCACGACAGAAGTAAAAATACGACCGGCTCTTGTTGTACTTCTGACTGGCACGGCTGACGCCGTATTTCTGCGCATACTTCATTAGGGATTGTTTGTATGCCATGTCCTGTGTTAAGTGTGACAACTCAACTTTAACCGATGTAGTCTCATCTTTCTACTTTTTCTCCCCCTACTTTCCAACATGTATTGTACTCCTACATGCTGGATACTCCCGATCAACATTTTACTCTTGCCAAATAGAAAGAAATCGTGTATAATGCTTTACATCAGCCGGTGTGATGGAATTGGTAGACGTAGCGGATTCAAAATCCGCCGATGGCGACATCGTGGGGGTTCGAGTCCCCCCACCGGCACCACGAAAGTCCTCAGTCGATGATACAATCGGCTGAGGACTTTTTAATTTTGCCTATGAAAAAGCCTTGTAATCAAGAGGATAGCGGGACGCCGGGGGTG
>JAAWNI010000039.1 GCA_022798855.1 Lawsonibacter sp.
TCAGGCAGGTCTCGGTGATGCGGCCGTCCGGCTCCGGGGTGTGGCCCCAGAAGTGGACCCATTTCAGCTTTTTGCCGGCAATATACCGCTGTTCCAGCCATTTCCGGTCGTAGGCCGGCTGGCCGTTGGGCCGCCAGTGGCGCAGGAAGTAGTCTTCACCGTCATAGTACAGGGAGGGGCCGCACTCCTCGTCGTCCTCCATCACGGAGCGGTCGTCCCAGAAGACGGGCATGGGAAACAGGCGGTCGTACTCCTCCCGTTCCTCATCGCTGAGCTTGTCCAGCCAGGCCCCCAGCTTGCAGATGTAGTCCTCGCCGTAGCCCATCCGCCAGCCGATGGAGTACTGGGGTATCCCCGGACAGGCCAGCCACTCGGGGGCCATCCATTTGCCGCGCATACGCTACCCCTCCATACTGGCATCGTCCGGGCCGTTCTCCATGCCGCCGGAGACGTGGATGGAGTGGCCATAGAACATATCGCCGTCAGCGAACCAGAACTCAAAGGAGCCGTCCGCCCGGATCTCGATGGACTCCAGCTCCATCCGGTCCATGAACTGCTCCCGGGTGATCTCCTGGGGCTCCTCGTCCTCCAGCTGCCCGGCCCAGTCGTTGGCGGAGGCCAGCAGGTCGCCGGCGGCGTACTCCCGCACCCGCTTGTCCCAGCTGGCGGCGTCGGCCAGCAGGGCCTTGGCGTTTTGAAGGGCCCCCGCCCGGTCCTCGCCCGCGTCGAAGACCAGGGAGATCTGCCCGCCCAGCCAGTCCACCTCTGTCTCGAACCAGTCCACCTGGCGGTCCAGGGTGAAGGTGCCCAGCCCCTCCTCCTGGAAGGTGACGGGCTTTTTCTGCTCCTCCAGGATGGCCTTCAGGTCGGGGTCGAAGGCGGACTCTGGCAGGTCCAGCAGCAGCAGCCGTTTGCCGTCCTCCGACACCCGGCCCTGGAATTTGATGATGCTGTCCGGCCGGGCCCGCCGCTGTAAATACCCCAGCAGCTTGTCGTCAGCGATGGTGCTCAGGACAAACTCCCCCCGGTGGATGTCGGGGGAGTCCTCCTCCATCCAGGCGGTCAGGCCGATGGAGGCCGTCCACAGCTTTTCCTTTCCGGCCTTGCCCCCGCCGAAGCCGTTGGCCCCGGTGACCGCCAGAATGGGCAGCTCCTCCGGCTTGAACTGGGCGGCGAACGCCTTGAACTGCTTGTTCTCCGTGTTCTGAACCCGCTGTTCCTCCTCGGGCTGTTCTCCCTTTTTCTTGAAAAATCCTAACATAGGGCGTTCCTCCTGTGTTCATGCGTAGGAGCGGATATCATCCGCCCGTGACAAAAAAATGACTGGCTGTACGTAGGGCGCGGCCACTGGGCGCGCCGCAAATTCCAGGACGCCCGAAAACGGCGCGCCGGGTCGTCGCGCCCTACAGCCGTCTCAAGGGGTGGTTTATTTCCCCGTGGACCCAAAGCCCCCCGCGCCCCGGGCGGTGTCGTCCAGCTCGTCCACCATCTGAACGCGGGCCTGGATTACCGGGGCGATCATCAGCTGGGCGATGCGGTCCCCCGGCTGGACGGTGAAGTCCGATTCCCCGGAGTTTTGAAGCCCCACCAATATCTCACCCCTGTAATCGCTGTCGATGACCCCCACGCAGTTGGCGGGGGCCACGCCGTGCTTGATGCCCAGGCCGCTCCGGGCGTAGACCAGGGCCACATACTGGGCCGAGGGCAGGGCGATGGCGATGCCGGTGGGGATGGTCCGCCGCTGTCCGGCGGGGATGGTGGCCGGCTCGTCCACGCAGGCGTGGAGGTCCATGGCCGCCGAGCCGGGGGTGGCGTAGAAGGGCAGAGGGATTTCCTTACCGATTTTAGGGGAAACCGCTTTGATTTTCAAGTCCATATTGTAAACTCCTTAAAAAATTTGTGCGGGGGCGGCTGAGGGCCGTCCTTGCGGTTCTTCCACGTCCACCACCCGCACGTACCGCCGCAGGGGGTATTCCCCGTCGTGGGCTTCCAGGGGGAGGGCGTCCGACATGTGCCCGGGGGCGGTGATCCGGTTTACCCCCGCACGGGCCAGCAGGGCGGCGAGGGCCTTCCGCTCTGAGCCGGGGCAGAGCAGGCCCGCCGTCTGGAGCCGCCCCCGCTGCCGGCGCAGGACGGGGACCAGATCCTGCCGGGGCAGGCGCTTCACCAGCACGTTGCCGTGGAGGTGGGACAGCTCCAGCTCCATGTCCCGGCGGAGGGTCAGGGAACAGAGCTGGCCGGGAAAGGCCAGATCGTCGAACCTGGCCCGGTCCACGATTTGCTCCAGCGCCGCCTCCCGGGCGTAGAGGGCCCCCTGTGCCGCCTGGCCGGGGGTTTTATAGTAGGCGGCGGCGGCTTTTTCCAGAACCGGCAGAAACTGCTTGCAGAACCGCTCCGCCACGGACAGGTGGCCGGTGTCAAGGTAAACCACTTGACAGGAGGAGCACAGCAGCCCGCCGGTGCGGAGGATGTGGCCCGCCAGGGGGGCCAGGTCCAGACCCTCCCAGTTGGACAGGTAGGCGAAGCTGAGCCGGTGGCCCCACTCGATGAGCTTGCAGCCGGGCGGGGCCAGCTTCCGTATGGCGGCGACGGCCCCGTCCCCGCCCCAGACAGCAATGCCGTCCGCCAGATTGGCCAGGGCCTTGATGATCACGGCGTATTTGGAGGACAGGTCGAAGGCGTACAGATAGGGGGACAGCCTGGGCTCCAGCTCTGTCAGCTTTTGGAACACCGCCAGGGTGAGCCCCCGGTCCCCGTGGGGCAGCTTTACCAGGTTGATGTTGCCGGTGAGCAGGCCCTCCACGGCGGTGAAGGCGGGCAGGCCCGCCATATTTCCCGGGGCGATGTGGAGCAGCACACCCAACGGCTTGACCTCCGAGCGCCCAAAGGGCCGGGGCCCGGCAAGGCCCCCCAGCTCCAGGGCCAGACGCTCCTCCAGGGCGGCCCGGCTGATCTGGGGCCGCACCCGGTCCAGCTCCTCCCCCGCCCCCGGCGGGGCGTATCGGGCGATGAGGGGGTCCAGCGCCCCGCTGTCCAGCTCCCGGCCCAGGGCATCCAGGGCGTCCAGCACGACGTCCGCCGCCAGGGGCGGGCCGCTGAGGGTTTGGGCGATTTCCTCCTCCAGATACCCCAGGATGGGGTTCAGCTCCGAGTCGGGGAGAATGCTTCCGTCGGCGAAAATCATGGCATTTCTCCTTTACCCTCGTCGGAGCAAAGTCCATTCCGCTTCCATGATTTTTTCAAAATCATGATCCGCTCCATTCCCTTGCTCCTCCTCTCCAAACCGGACCCGTTTCACTGGGCTCCGGTTTGGTTTAGTAACTCGGCCGCGCCGGCGGCGCAGGTGGTGATGTCGTTCAGCCCCGCCCGGCCTAAAATGGTGAGGTAGGGGGATTTCAACCCGCAGCCGCAGGACTCCCCGGGGGTGAGGGCCCCCAGGTCGTCGGTCATAACGCTGGCCGCCGGGGTGGCGTTGAGGAGGGGGGTGATGAGGTTCACCAGCCCCACCTCCCCCATGGGCAGGGGCTTTAGGGTGCGCACGTCCCGGATGATGACCCGGGAGTAGGCCGGGACGTGGAAGTGGTGCCTTTTACAGGCGTTGAAAAAGACCGGGTGCTCCACCGCCCCGAAAAACTCGTGGATGTCCTCCTCCCCCACCCCCAGCACCTTCCGGGCCAGGGCGTAGAGGAGGGATTTGTCCACCTCCTGGGTGTAGTGCTGCTTCCAGCCCCCGGCCAGGAGGATTTTGGACCCCTTGGGCAGGCGTACCGACAGCCCCAGCTCCTCCAGTCGCTCCATGCCGAACCAGAGATAGGAGGGGAAGGCCACGATCCGCACGGGCAGCGGCCCCCGGGCCCACCGGGCCAGGGCCTTTACCGCCCCGTCCAGGTCGAGGGCGTAGCCGCCGCCCCGCCATTTCAGGGCGTAGAACCGGCCTACGGGTGGGGCGAAATGGGTCAGGCCGAACATGGTCCGGGCCACCCCCATCTTGTCATGACGGCCCGGCTTGTAGCCCAGGACCACGTAATGGGCGGGCACGGGGGACGCCAATCTGTGGTAAAACCCCAGCCGGAGCACCATGGGCGCCTCCGCCAGAATACAGCCCCAGTCAAAGTTGACCCGGCTGAAGCTGCCGCTGGTGCCCGAGGAGGCCACCTTCATAGCGGCGCGCCACTCCGGCATGGAGAAGACGTGGTGGCGCTTGAAAAACAGCGTGGGCAGGACGGGTATCTTCTCCAGGTCGCCTATGGTGTTCAGGCAGTCGGGGGAGAAGCCCTCCGCCTGACAAATGAGGCGGTACTCCGGGCAGTGCTTGATGTGGTAGGCGCAGTTGTCCCGGACCGCCCGGAGAAACCGGGCGTCGGAGCCGGGCAGGTCGTAGGCCCGGCTGAGCCAGAAGAGCTTTTGGCGGCTGAGCATGGGAACACCTCCTCCCATTTTCCCGCAGGCCCGACGGTCCTGAAATGCGGATGTTTACGTTATGTAGGGCAAGGGCCCGCTCCCGGGCCGGATAAACGGCGCGCCGGGGTCGCCTCGCCCTACACAATGGCCCGGTAGGTCGTGGTCCCGGTTGAGTATGGGAAATGCCTGTAGGGGCCGACGACCTCGGAGGCCCGTCCCCGGGCCAGGCAACCGGCGCGCCGGGGTCGTCGCGCCCTACACGATGGCCCCGGCAGGCCGCCGCCGCATACAGCTATCAAGGAGGACCCCCTCCGGCCGCTTTGCGGCCACCTCCCCCATAAAAGGGGAGGCTCATGCCGTTTCTACTCCACATCCCGGTAGTACAGGCCCCGGGTGAAGTCGTTGGGCTGGTATTTCCCCTGGTCCAAGTACCGCTCCAGCACCTGGGCGCACTCGATGGCGTTCTCGGTGGTGAACATCAGCCGCGCCCCCCACAAACCCAGCTTCTGCCAGTCCTTCCGCTTATCGGCCAGGAACAGCTTTTTGGAGTTGAGTATCTCGTTCCGGCACCCCCAGGCCTTGACCACCGGGAACCGCTCCCCCTTCCGGTCGGTGAGCAGGTTCACGTTATTGCAGGTGTGCCGGCCGCAGTGGTTATAGACGATGCAGTTTTCGGTGATCATCAGGGGCAGGCGGCCGTAAGCGATGAACTCGGTGGGGATGGCCTTGGACAGGTCCCGGATCTGGGGGAGCTTCATCTCGAAGGAGGCGGTGGCGGACAGCAGGCCCAGCCGTTTCAGCTCCTTCAAGGCCTGGCTGTTGTAGACGCCCAGGCCGTAGTCCCCCCGGACCTGAAAGCCCAGCCGCTGGGCCCGGCGCACGGCGCCCCAGGTGCCGGCCAGGGCTTCGGCAACGCCCAGCTCCCGCAGGGCGATAAGGTCCCGCTCCAGCTGGGGCAGCTCCCGGTCGGTGCAGATCCGGGGCAGGACAGCGGCCACAGGCACCCCCGCCTTCTGACAGCGTACCACCGCCTCCGGGTGGGCGGCCCCCTCGTCGGCGGGGAGGTAGATCAGGGCGGGTTTCAGCCGGAGCAGGTCGGCGCTCAGCTGGCCCGCCGTCCGCAGGGAGAGGGTGAACACCGGCGGCTCCTTCTGATTGTCGTAGCGCACTCCGGGCTGGAAAGGCTCCTGGCGGCGCTGAGGGGGCTGCTGGCGCTGCCGGGCCAGCTCCTCCAGCGCCCGGCGGCGCAGGTCGTTGAGGGCGGACAGGGGCAGGGACAGCCCCTCCGCCACCTTGGCGGTGGCCTTCTCGCAGCCGAAGGGGGTGCCCCCGGTGCGCTGGAGCTGCCCCTCCACCTTCTCCCGGCTGAGGGGGGCGTTCCGGGCGGCTTCGGGGACGGGGCCCTCCACCCGGGCCAGGCGGCCCGCCTTGTCCGCCGCCGCCACCTGGGCTGGCTGGCCGGGCTGGATCAGGGCGTAGAGCCGCACCGGCTCCTTCCGGTTCTCGCCGCCCTCGTAGGAGGCCCGGGCCTGGGCGTACAGCTCCTTAGGCTCCCGCTCCTCCTGGCGGGTGCCGAACATCTCCGGCCCCTTCTCGTCCATGTAGTATCCGTCGGTAAAGCCCTGGCGGGAAAAAACCTGCCTTAAAACCTCGACCTCCCCGGCGGTGGGCTCCCGGCCCTCCCGCAGGGCCTGGGCGTATATGCCGGTAACCACGGCCACGTACTCCGGCCGCTTCATCCGGCCCTCCAGCTTGAGGCAGGCCACCCCCATCTCCTGGAGCTCACGCAGATGCCCCGCCATGGACAGGTCTTTCAGCGACAGGGGGTACTCATCGGCCCTGGCCCCCCAGCCGTAGCTCAGGCGGCAGGGCTGGGCGCACATCCCCCGGTTGCCGCTGCGGCCCCCGATGACGCTGGAGAAAAAGCACTGGCCCGACCAGCACATGCACAGGGCCCCGTGGCCGAAGACCTCGATCTCAATGGGGGAATGCTGGCAGATGTAGGCGATCTGGTCCCGGCTCAGCTCCCGGCCCAGCACCACCCGGGCCATCCCAAGGTCGGCGCACAGCTTCACCCCGTCCAGGGAGTGGACCGACATCTGGGTGGAGCCGTGGATGGGCAGGTCGGGGGCCGACTGGCGCAGCATCCGCACAGCCCCCAGGTCCTGGACGATCACCGCGTCCACCCCGATGCCGCTGGCGTGGGCGGCCAACTCGGCGGCCCCGGGCAGCTCCCGGTCGGTGAGCAGGGTGTTCAGGGTCAGATTCACCTTGCACCCCCGGAGGCGGCAGTAGGAGACCGCCGCCGCGGCTTCCTCCCGGGTGAAATTTTTGGCGCCCCGGCGGGCGTTGAAGTCCCCATATCCAAAATAGACGGCGTCCGCCCCGTTCTGGACGGCGGCGGCCACCGCTTCCATGGACCCGGCCGGGGAGAGCAGTTCCATCACAGGCAAAACCTCCTGACAGGGGCGGCCTTTAGCCGCCCGAGGGTTCCCCCCCATAGGGGGAAGGCCCCCCTGGCGAAAGGGGGCCGTTGTGCATAGTTCCATTTTTCAAACAGCGCCTATTTCCTCGTCCCCAGCTTAAAAATCTCCCGCTTGGCTTCGGACAGCTCCAGTTTCAAGGCGTTGGCTTCCTCCAGGTTCTCCTTGACCTGGCGGCGGAGGTTTTCAGAGGCCTCCAGCTCTTTCAGGTACTGGTCGGCCACGTTCATGGCGGCCAGGACGGCGGCGTCCGCCTGGGACAGGCGGGTGTCCCGGGTGACCTGCCGGAGCTGCTGGTCCACCAGCGCGGCGCACCTGCGGACATAGCCCTCGTCCTCCACCGCGACCATGGTGTAGTCCTTCCCGCCGATCGTGACGACCACTCTGTTTTTCATTGTGCTTCCTCCCCGCTCTTTTTCTGGGAACACACACCCAGTATGACAGATGGGAACATTATAACACAGCTGGATACATTTGAGAAATAGATAATCCATGAATTTTGTTTTTTTGTAGAAATTTCCTGGCCCGCCCGATCCCATCCCATTGAAAGGGGATGGACGCGGAGGAGATTTTGTTGTAGAATAGGGGGCAAATACTTTTTTGAGAGAGGGGGCGGCGGCCATGCCGCAGACATTCCTGCCCGGCGGGGTGCTGGCCATGACGGGCCAGGCGGCCGACCGGCTGTTGAAGCTGGACAGCGGCGACGCCGCCCTGCTGTACCTCCACCTCCTGCGCCGGGGCGGGCTGGAGGGCTTGAAGTGGCCGGAGGACCGGGTCCAGTCCGCGCTGGAGCGGCTGCGCGGCCAGGGGCTGGCCCCGGCGGAGCTGCCCGCCCCCGCCCCTCCCACGAGCCAGGAGGCCCCGCCCCCCGAGTACTCCACCGAGGACATTGCCCAGGCTTTGGCGGACCAGGCCTCCACCTTCCCCGCCCTGGTGGGCGAGGTGGAGCGCCGGCTGGGCAAGCGGCTGTCCGCCGCCGACCTTCGAAGCCTGTATACCCTCTACGACCACCTGGCCATCCCCGCCGAGGTGATCTTGATGCTGGTGGGCTGGTGCATTGAGGAGATAGAGCGGAAATACGGCCCGGGCCGAAAGCCTTTTCTGTCCCAGATCCGGAAGGAGGGCTTTGCCTGGGCCCGCCGGGGGGTGGACACCATGGAGCGGGCCGAGGAGTACATCGCCAAGCTGGCCCGCCTGCGGGGCCGGGAGGCGGAGGTGCTCCGCCTGCTGGACATCCCCGCCCGGCCCTTGGTGGAGCGGGAGAAGACCTATATCGCCGCCTGGGATGAGATGGGCTTTGACAACGAAGCCCTGCGCATGGCCTATGAGCGGACCGTTTTGAAAAAGCAGTCCATGGACTGGGGCTATATGAACGGGATCCTGCGCCGCTGGCATGAGAAGGGGCTGCACACCGCCGCCGCCGTCCAGGCCGGGGACCGGACCGCGCGGCCCGTCCAGGCCCGACAGGGCCAGGCCCCCTCCCCCGCCGCCCAGGAGCAGCGGGCCCGGGAGGATATGGAGCGGATGCGCCGCCTGATGGAGCAGATGAAACAGGAGGAGACGTAAATGCCATACGACGCCAATATTCTGCGCCGCGCCGCCCAGCGGCTGGACCGGGAGCGCCGGGAGCGGGAGGAGCGGGAGGAGCAGCTCCGCCTGGAGGTTTACGGGCGGGAGCCCAGGCTGGAGCGGCTGGACCGCCGGATCAAGGGCACCATGGCCGGCCTGGTGGCCGCCGCCCTCCGCCAGGGGGGCGACCCGGTCCAGGCCGTCCGGTCGGTGCGGGAGGAGAACCAGGAGCTCCAGCGGGAGCGGGCCGTCCTTCTGGGGGGGCTGGGCCTGCCCGAGGACGCCCTGGACGACAAGCCCGCCTGCCCCCTGTGCAAGGACCGGGGCTGGCGGGGGGCCCAGATGTGCCGCTGCCTGAAGGAGCTGTGCGCCCAGGAGCAGATACAGGAGCTGTCCAAGCTGCTGGACCTGGGGGAGCAGTCCTTCGACTCCTTCCGCCTGGACTACTACAGCCAGACCATTTACCCCGGCCGGGGCAGCTCCCCCCGGAGCAATATGGAGCTGGTTTATGACGTCTGCCTGAACTACGCCACCAAATTCGGCCGCTTCGCCATCAAAAACCTCTTCCTCTCCGGGGCGCCGGGGCTGGGCAAGACCTTCCTGTCCGCCTGCATCGCCCGCACCGTGTCGGAGAACGGCTTTTCGGTGGTCTATGACACCGCCGGGAATATTTTCGCCCAGTTTGAAGCGAAAAAGTTCCTCCGGGACAGCCAGGACGGCATGGACGCCCGGGATGAGGCCCGGCGCTACCTCAACTGCGACCTGCTGATCCTGGACGACCTGGGCAGCGAGCTGACCACCCAGTTTACCCAGTCCGCCCTCCATGAGCTGGTGAACACCCGCCTGGTGGCCGACAGGCGGACGGTAATCTCCTCCAACCTGTCCATGGAGGAGGTGGCCCACCGCTACGCCCCCCAGATCGCCTCCCGCCTGGACGGCATGTACCACAGCCTTTACTTCTTCGGCGACGACATCCGCCTGCTGAAAAAGAACCGGCTTTGATTGAGGGGGCCTTGACGATGAAGCTCCGCTTTCCGTACAATCTGCTGATAATCGCACTGGAAGTGGCTGTCTGTGCTGCGACCATGCTTATCACCTACCCCATTTTTATCTGGCTGTGCCACTATATCCCGGCCGGGATGTGGAATGTGATGGGGGAGGGATTTTGGGGCAACGTTTTATATGGGGCGGTTCAGATGTTAGGGTTCTGCTTATGGCTGGCGGTCTATGGCGGCCTGCGCATGCTGGCGCTGAGCCTGTTTCAGCAAGACAGACCGAAACATATACCCAACATCCAAAAAACGCCCATCGTCCGGAAACCGCCCGTTTTACCCGTTCAGACGGTATCTGCGGCAGTATCCGGCAAGCATATCCGTACCAAACAGGCCCCGCGCAGCCGGCCCACCCACAAATATTTCGCCGGCTTTCTGTTGGGGGATGGAACCATCCTGTGGCTGTCTGTCTCCCCGGAACAGTACCCCCGCCTGTCCAAAGGTGGGCGCGGACAGCTCACCTTTCAGGGCAAAACCTGCCTCTCCTTTTTAAAAGATGGAGAGGGGATATGTCCAGGCAAAACGCAAGCATAACGGAGGAATACCCATGATTTACGCAATATCCGCCTGCTGAAAAAGAACCGGCTTTGATGAAACGGAGGTGGTTTTCTTGAAGCTCAGACTGGACTTGCGCGGTATCATTGTCCAGCTCCGGATTCGCGGTTATAACCCTGGATTAAAGGATGACTGCTTCAATGCCTGGTGCAAAGTGGATTTTTCATTTTCTTCTGAGCCGTGGTTGAATTATGAGCAGAATGACGCAGAGGTTTTCGTGTCTTACGAGGTTTCAGACTTGTATTTTATCCTGAAGCGGCTGCTGTGCGATGAGTTGACTGAGATAGAAGAGCTGGATATGAGGGAACCGGACTTCAACTTTACGCTTCACCCCAAATTTGATATCCGGAACGATCCCAAGGTTGCTTATGTCGCGCTGGGCCATGAAATTAGAGATATTTTCATGGATTGGAGGGTCTGCTTTTGGCATGACGGCCTGACCCCCAACTATCTCTCCGTGTCGTTGAAGCGAAAGGAGATACAATATCTCTGCAACTATTTTGGACTTGTGACCGGCCAGCTCAGCGAAACCGACCCTGCCGTCCGCAGCATGGCAGACGCGGGAGTTTTAATCCAGTAAACGCCCTGATTACGGAGGAATACCCATGATTTACGCAATTCTCGCCGCGGCCCTGGTGGCCGTGGACCAGATCGTCAAATACCTGGTGATGACCAGCATCGGCTTTGGGGAGCACGTCCCCCTTATCCCCTACATTCTGGAGCTGACCTATGTGGAGAATACCGGGGCGGCCTTCTCCATCTTCTCAAAGCACACCTGGGCGCTGGCCCTGGTGTCGCTGGTGATGTCGGCGGTGCTGGCCCTGGCCCTGTGGAAGGGGCTGTTCAAGCACCCCTTCGGCAAGCTGGCCCTGACCCTGCTGCTGGCGGGGGCGGTGGGCAACCTCATCGACCGGGCCTGCCGGGGCTATGTGGTGGATATGTTCAATGTGCTGTTCATGCGCTTCGCGGTGTTCAACGTGGCGGATATCTGCGTGGTGCTGGGGGGCATCGCCGGCGGGATCTATTACCTGTTCCTGATGGACAAGCTGGAGCCCAAAAAGGAGGAACCCCATGACGGAGCTGACGCTGACAGCTGATCGGGAGGGGGAGCGGGCGGACGCCCTCCTCTCCCGTCTGGCGCCCGGCCTGACCCGGTCCGCCGCCCAGAAGCTGCTGGAGCGGGGGGCGGCCACCCTGGACGGGAAGCCGGTGCGGAAGAACGACAGGCCCGCCCCCGGCCAGGTGGTGGTGGTGCGCCTTCCCGACCCGGAGCCAATCGGCCTCATCCCCCAGGACATCCCCCTGGACGTGGTCTATGAGGACGGCGACGTGGTCGTGGTCAACAAGCCGGTGGGGCTGGTGGTCCACCCCGCCCCCGGCCACCCGGACGGCACCCTGGCCAACGCCCTGCTGTACCACTGCGGAAGCTCCCTGTCCGGCATCAACGGGGAGCTGCGCCCCGGCATCGTCCACCGCATCGACCGGGACACCTCCGGGCTTATCATCGCCGCCAAAAACGACAGGGCCCACCTGGCCCTGGCCGCCCAGCTCCAGGACCACTCCCTGGCCCGGACCTATGAGGCGGTGGCCGTCGGCGGTCTGAAAGAAGATTCTGGCACGGTGGACGCCCCCATCGGGCGCCATCCGGTGGACCGGAAAAAAATGGCCGTCGACCCCAAAAACGGCCGGAGGGCCGTCACCCACTGGTCGGTCCTGGCCCGGTATCCCGGGTATACCCATGTGGAGTGCCGCCTGGAGACGGGCCGCACCCACCAGATACGGGTCCACCTTTCCTCCATCGGCCACCCCCTGCTGGGGGATGCGGTGTATGGGGCGAAAAAGCCCGTCCCCGGTTTGGCGGGACAGTGCCTCCACGCCCGGCGGCTGCGGTTCCTCCACCCCGCCACCGGGGAAGCGGTGGAGCTGGAATGCCCCCTGCCGGACTGGTTCCAGGAAATTTTGCGGAAAATCGGCCGGTAGCGGGGAAAAAACGGGAGATGCCATGGGGCGGGGAAAGGCCCCCTTGCCAAAGGGGGCTGGCACCGCCAACGGCGGTGACTGGGGGATTCCCTTTATCGGCGGTCTTCCTGAGAACGGAATCCCCCCGCCACCGGGTTTCACCCGGCGGCCCTCCCCCCTTTAACAAGGGGGGGCTTGGGGCGCTCCTCTTTTACCCGCTCCTTTTTGACAGCCTGAGTCAGCTGGAGGACGGAAGAATACACCGCCAAACGTAAAATTCCTCTTGACAACCCCGGGAAAACCATATAAAATACGGGACACATATGATAAACGCGCGGAAAAGGACAAGTATCCGCCCCTGAGACGCGAAGAGAGCCGCCGTTTGGTGTAAGGCGGACGGGAGGGAGCGGTGAACATCACCTTGGAGCTGAGGGCTGAACTACAGTAAGCCCCTCCGGACGCCCCCGTTACTGGGCAGCTTTTGAGCGGCCGGGTTTTTCCCGGCAAGAAGAGTGGTACCGCAGAGGTTTGCGCCTTTGTCTCTTTATGGAGGCAGGGGCGTTTTATTTTGCGGGAACTTTCGGAGAAGCACCAAAAGGCCCCCTTGCCAAAGGGGGCTGGCAGCGGCGTGAGCCGCTGACTGGGGGATTCCATTTTGAGGGAGTTTTCCACTTAACGGAATCCCTCCACCACCGTGCTTTGCCCGGCGGTCCCCCTCCCTTTGGCAAGGGAGGCTTATCGCCTGCGGGCGGGACGAGAACAAAGGAGGAAAACAATGAACTGCCCAAAATGCGGGAGAGAGATGGAGTCCGGCTGGATGATACCATACAAAAACTGCTTTCTGGAGTGGGCCCCTGGCCGCTGGCTAATCCAAATCCCCTTCTTCCCCAGAAAGGGCCGGGTGGCGCTGCGTTCCCCCGAACCCCGGGATACCGCCTTCAATTTCCCTGAGTACCCCGCCTTGATCTGCCAGAGCTGCAAGACTGTTCTGTTTCAATACCAATAATATTCAGATATTAGGAGGAACACAAAAATGGACTACAACAAGACCATCAATCTGCCCAAGACCAACTTTCCTATGCGGGCGGGATGAGAGAACAAAGGAGGAACGCTATATGAACTGTCCAAACTGCGGCAATGGGATGGAACCGGGAGCCGTGTATTCCCCCCGCGGCTATCTGTTTTGGACGCCCGAACAGGAAAAATTGAAAAATTTCC
>JAAWNI010000040.1 GCA_022798855.1 Lawsonibacter sp.
GGGCGGGACGACCTCGGCCCGCCGTCCTGCCGCAAACGGCGCGCCGGGTCGTCGCGCCCTACGGAGCGCCTTTGTCAGCAATTTTGGATCCTGCTATAGTTTACTCTATCCGGCTCCGGCTGTCAAATCCTTTTCTAAGAGCCTGTTTAACATCTCTCAAAACGCCGTTTGGCGGGTCTTTTTCCGCCATGCTTCGTTGTGATTTCTTGAAATCAAACAATTATTCCTGCGAAATCCCGCCTTGCCTGGTGGAAAAAACCCTCGTCAACCGGTATTCCTCAAGATATTAAACAGGCTCTAAGCGGTTGGGGCCGGCGTCCCCGCCGGCCCCAATAAATCACATCATTTTGACAATCTCCTTTTTCAGCCGGGCGATGATCCGCTTCTCCAGCCGGGAGATGTAGGACTGGGAAATCCCCAGCTGGTCGGCCACCTCCTTCTGGGTGCACTCCCGCCGGCCGTCCAGGCCGAAGCGGAGGGTGATGATGTGCCGCTCCCGCTCGTCCAGCCGGTCCATGGCCTGGCGCAGGAGCTGCCGGTCCACGTCGGCCTCCAAGGGCTGGACCACCAGGTCCTCGTCGGTGCCCAGGATGTCGGACAGCAGCAGCTCGTTTCCGTCCCAGTCGATGTTCAGCGGCTCGTCGAAGGACAGCTCGGTCTTCTGGTTGGCGGTCTTGCGCAGGTACATGAGGATTTCGTTCTCAATGCACCGGCTGGCGTAGGTGGCCAGCTTGATGGCCTTGGCGGGCTGGTAGGTGCCCACCGCCTTGATCAGGCCGATGGTCCCAATGGAGATCAGGTCCTCGATGTGGATGCCCGTGTTCTCAAACCGCCGGGCGATGTAGGCCACCAGGCGCAGGTTGTGCTCAATGAGCTGGTTGCGGGCCTCCGCATCCCCCTGCTCCAGCTTGGCGATGAGGTCGGACTCCTCCTCCCGCTTCAGTGGGGCGGGGAGGGTGTCGCTGCCCCCGATGTACATGATCTTGCCTGGAAGAAGCAGCCCTATGCGGGTCAGGAGGGCGGACAGGCGCTCCTTTAATTTTATGTAAACTGAATACATGCGAAACACCTCTTGATTTATCCATACTGTAGGGCGCGGCGGCTCGGCGCGCCTTGCTATCATGCGCAGCTTAAACGGGCCGGCGTGCCGGGCCGCCACACCCTACAAAGCCATTTCTTCCACTGCCCCGATCAGGGCCTGGTAGCCCCCTCCGTCGGACACGGGGGTGGGCGACAGGGCCACCAGGACGGGGCCCCTCCCCCGCCCGTTCAGCTCCAACTCGTCCACACGGACGGCCAGCAGCAGCCCCCGCTCCACCCCCACGCTTCGGTAGGGCAGCAGCCGGAACCGGCGGCTCCACTCCCCCGTCCCCAGGTGGGCCAAGGCGGAAGTGGGGTCCCGCAGGTCCCCGGGGCCGGGGCGGTGGTCCCGGGGGAACAGCTCCTTGGCCCGCTCCCCCTCCGCCACCATCACCGGACGGCCGGATACCGGGTCGGTGAGGGTGTTCCCCGTGTCCACCAGGGCCGTGAGGGCCACCCATCTGCCGCCCAGGCCAAGCTTTGCCGATACCAGCTCCCCGGAAGCGGCGCTGTGCCGGTTCAGCCGCTGAAACACCAGGGTCAGCACCCCGTAGCACACCGCGGCCGACAGCAGCACCACCTTTAAATCCAGGGCGGAGTAGAACACCCCATTGCCCAGCGCCAGCCCCGTCCCGCCCAGCAGCCCGATGGCCACCACCCCGCCGCCAAAGGCGCAGGTCAAAGCCACAAACAGGATGCCCTGGCGGAGCAGGCGTCGGCTCCCCCCGTAGGCGGCCACCAGCATCAGGGCGGCGGAGGCCATCCGGCACAGGGGATGGGCCAGAAAGCCCAGCCCGGGCAGGAAGATCGCCACCGCGTACAGCCCCCCCAGGGCCGCGCCCAGGGCGAACCGCCAGCGCCGCAGGGGCTCCCCCGCCAGCCGGGCGGCGGCCAGCAGGAGCAGGTAGTCCACCAGGGCGTTGAGGAGGAACAGCGTGTCTATATAGATAACGGCCACGTCTCCCCCCCCCTTCGGCACGTCCTATTATAGGAGCTTGGCCGGGAGAAAGCGGTCAGAATTTTGATAGGGCTTTTGGACGAATTTCGCCCCGCCCCACTTGACAGCCGCCTAATATCTTGATATAATATCGTTAGACGATATTAAGGGCCGATAAAAGGAGGAACCGCTATGGCTGGACGGGAAAAGGGGCCGCTCACCGAGCCCATGTACTACGTGCTCATGTCCTTTCTGCGCAGCGAGATGTGCGGCACCCAGATCAGCGAATTTGTGGACCGCAAGACGGCGGGGCGGGTCCGTTTGGGCCCCGGGACCCTCTACACCCTGCTGGCCAAATTCCAGGACGAGGGATTTATTACCGAGACATCGGTGGACGGCCGGAAACGGACCTATCAGCTGACAGCCAAGGGCCGGGCCGCCTTCGAGGAGGAGCTGGCCCGGCTTCGGGCCTGTGTCAACGACGGATTGGAGGAAAAGCAATGAGTAAAACAGTGTGGCGCATCACGCCGGTCAACGGCTACGACATCCCCGGCCTGGAGGGCTGGCTGGAAAAACAGGCGGCCAAGGGGCTGGTCTTCTCCATGACCGTGGGGCCCTTCACCCTCTTCCGGCGGGGGGAGCCCGCCGCCCTCCGGTTCCATCTGGAGCCCTCCCCCGACAAGCCCGACCGGACCGACCCGGAGCTGAACGCCCTGTATGAGGAGGCGGGCTGGCGGTATTTAGGGCTTTTCCGCTCCAGCTTCGCCGTCTTCGCCACCGAAGGCCTGGAGTCCCAGGCCCACACCGACCCGGAGGTCTGGAGCTATGTCCTGGGGCGGTTCCTCCGCCGGAAGCTGCTAGCCGGGCTGGGCCTTCTGGCGCTGAATTTCCTGTGCCTGGAAAGCTTCCGCTTCCTGGTGGAGCTCTCCTGGTCCGACCTGCGCTGGTTCCCCGTGGATACCATGAGCACACACCCCCTGCTCTCCTCCATATTGTCAGCAGCGGGGGTGGTCCTGGTGGACCTGTCCTGGCTGTTGGGGCTGCTCTCCCTGGACCGGTATCGAAAGGCGGTCATCTCCAGGGAAAAGCCCCCCAGGCACACCCACGGGGGCGGCCTGCTGGCGGTGGGGGTGCTGGCGCTGGCCCTGGTGCTGGCCGACCTCATGTGGCAGATCGCCGACGTGCGCTACCAGCCCATCCTGGAGGAAGCCGGCGCCGTCACCCTGGCCGACATCGAGGGGGCGGACTTCCCCCTCTCCTCCGACCCCCTGGCCTCCATGGACTACGCCTCCCACCGCGCCGGCCTGCTGATGCCCCAGCGGTGGCGTTACTGGCAGTCGGGCCGGTTCCGCTGGAATGAGGACGGCAGCAAGGACCGGGAGGTCCCCAAGCTGGACGTGGAAATTTACCGCTACCACCTCCCCTGGCTGGCGGGGAAGATGGTGGAGGAGCAGAGCCGCATCCAATGGGACGGGTGCCAATATGAGACCCTCTCCCCCGCCTATGGGCTGGACCAGGTCCTCATCTCCCACAACGCTTTCAACCCGGAGCGGGACGCCTACCCCGGCACCCGGCTGGTCCTCCGGCGGGGAAATGTCGTCCTGCTTGTAGAGTACCAGGGAAACCAGGAGCTGGTCCAATCCCTGCCCCAATTCGCCCGGATGCTGGAACGGCTGTGACGCGGGCCGCTTGAAAGGAGGAGCATCCATGACCGTGAAAAAAAATATTCCCTGTTCCTTTTATGACATCCCCAGCCTGGAAAGCTGGTTGGACGAGATGGCCCTGCAAGGGCTGTTTCTGAAAAATTTTTCCAGGCAATTCGACTGGGCAGTCTTTGAGGTGGGCGACCCCAGGCCGGTGCGCTACCGCCTGGACCCGGTGGGCAAAAGCGCCGGCAGGGGCCGGGAGCGGGAGGAGCCCTACGCCGAAATGGGCTGGACCTTTGTCTGCCAGATGGGAAAGTCCTTTTACATCTTCTCCTGCGGCGACCCCGACGCCCCGGAGCTGTACACCGACCCCCAGTCCCTGGCCCTGGCCATGGAGGGCCTGCTCCGGCGGCAGGTGGTTCAGAATATCTGCTTCTGCGCCGCCTGCCTCCTTGTGGCGGCACTGCCCCTTCTGCTGTACCCTGGAAGGCTGTTCAGAAACCTGCTGCTGTGGGAGGAGCCCCAAAACCTCTTCTTCTCCGCATTCTTTCCTGTCGTCTTGATTGTCAGCCTTCCCTTTCTCGCCCTTGAGAGCAAAAAACTGTTCGACATGCGGGACACACTGGCCCAGGGCCTTCCGCTGAAAGCCAAAAAGCGCCGGAACCGCCCCCGGTTCCTCACCGTGTATATCTTCACCTACCTCGTTATCTTCTCTGTTCCCCGCCTGATCCTCCCCGACGTCCGGTGGCAGGTCTACGGCCTGGGGGAGGTGGAGCTGTCCCACCCCTGGCCCACCCTGGCCCAGCTGGAGGAGGCCGGCCCCCGGCCTTTGGAGGTTGAGCCGGAGGTGGACGGCTACGTGAAGGTCAACAGCTCCTGGCTGGTCCCGGTGCAGGAATACGCCTCCATCGACTGGCAGGTGGAAACCTTCCACCCGGAGACGGGGGGCATCGCCACCCTCCACCGCCCCTACAGTCTCTGGATGGGGATTCAGTACGACCGGGCACGGTCCCCCAGGGCGGCGGAGAAGGCCTTTCAAATCGAGCTGGAGGACGCGGCCGAAACCCTGGAAAACTGGGCCAAGTGGACCGGCCACGCCTACCACATTGACGGCTCCACCGGCCTGCACCCCCGGGACTGGCCCGGCCTGGACCGGCTGGAGGTGGCCCAATACACCCAGTCGGGGCAGGACGCCTGGACCTTCGCCGCCCTGCGGGGAAACGACGTCCTGGTGGTGACGTACGCCGGCTTCGCCCGGTGGGAGGACTGCCTGCCCCTGTTCCTGGCGGCGCTGGACCAGTAAAGGAGGTCTGTCTCAATGAAAAAAGCAGTCTGGAAAATGCTCCCGGTGGAGTCCTTCGACATGCGGGGCCTGGAGGAGTGGCTGTCCGCCATGGCCGCCCGGGGGCTGCACCTGGCCAAGATTGGAGAGGGCTTCGCCCGCTTCCAGTCCGGCCCGCCCCAGGCCGGAGCCCGGTACGCCCTGGACATCACCGGCCCCACCGACATCGAGCGGGACCGCAACGAAGCTTACGCCCAGGCGGGCTGGGACTATGTAACCACCCTCAGGGGTCTGTATTATGTCTACCGCACCCTGGACCCGGACGCCCCCGCCCTCCACACCGACCCAGTGACCCAGAGCTTCACCTTTGACCGGCTGCTCCGCCGCCGCCTCTGGGCGCTGGTCCTCCTCATACCCCTCATCCTCTTTATGTTCCGGAACGAGCTGGCCGCCCTGATCGACAACCCCTGGTCCCCGGTACTCACTTTCCTTTTAAAAACCGAGGGCTGCTGTCTGTATCTGGTGCTGCTGATTTTCTATATAGCTGCCCTCATCCCTCTGTTCCGCCAGCGCCGGGCGCTGAAAGCCCTGCGAAAACAGCTGGCCGACGGCATTCCCCTGGAGGACAGCCGCCGCTGGCCCCGGCGCGTCCCCCGGGCGGTGGCCAACTGGGGCCCTATTGTCTTCATGGCCTTTGCTCTTTTTGTCTGGATCTGGAACAATCCCAACGCCGCCCGGGAGCTGCCCAACCCGGCAGACTGGAGCTCCCCCCATGTCACCCTGGAGCAGGCGGTCGGGCCGGACGTGGCCAGCTTGGCCGCCGAGGACCCGCACGATTTCTTGCTCCACTGGCCCGCTCTGCGCCGGTCCCTCCTGGTCCCGGAGCAAATCCGCTGGAGCCAGTACGGCGGCGCCCTGCTGGAGGACGGAAGCCGTCAGGAGTGCGGCATCATGCTCGACCTCTACCGCACCCGCTTCCCGGACATGTCCCCCCTGCTTCTGCGGTGCGTCCAGGAGGAGGTGCTGGCCAGATGGCGGCAATATGAGGAACACTCCGGAGAGCTCCACATGAACCCGGAGCTGGTGGAATTTTCCGGCTTCCTGCCGGCGGACCGCCCCGGTTTTGACCGGCTGGCCGTCCTCACCTGGCGGACGGCGGACATGGACGCCCCCCGCAAGCTCTACGCCGGCCAAGCGGGCGGGCTGGTGTTCACCCTGACCTGCTCCGGTCCGGTGGACATAGACCGGGCCCTGGCCCTATTTCAGGAGGTGTCATCATGAAAAACGCATACAAAACCACCCCGGTGTCCCTACTTGACATTCAAGGTCTGGAGCGGTGGCTGGAGGAACAGGCCGGGAAGGGTCTGTTCCCCCGGCTAATCAGGGAGGACTTCACCCGGTTTGAGCGGCGGGAGCCCATTTCCGCCCCCCGCTTCCGGCTGGAAGCGGCCAACGGCAAAAATCTCGCCGAGCCGGAGCGGCTGGAGCTGTATCAGCAGGCCGGATGGCAGTATTGGGGATTGGTTTCTGAGCTGTATTTCCTCTTCTACACCTTTGACCCCGCCGCCCCGGAGCTCCACACCGACCCGGTCACCCGGGGCATTTCCCTGGAACATCTGGCCGGGCAAGTGGAAAAGGCCCGAAAAAAACAGCGCGTTTGGCGGCTGGTCCTTCTGGGGATTCTGGCCGCCGGAATCCTCCATATCTGGCGTATGGACCCCCGGCGGCTCCCCCTCTGTTTTCTTGATTTGTCTGGAACAGCCCTTATCTCCCTGATTGTGTTTATTTGGATGTGGTGGAATGAGGAGCGGGCCTTCCGTCTCCTGCTGGACCTCCAGCGCTCCTTAGAGCTGGGCATCACGCCCAAACCCAGCCGCCCCAGACGCCGCGCCCCCTTCTGGATTTCCATTCTCCTGGCCGCCCTGCTCCTGATCCTGGTGATTGGGGATCGGTTGGACCATTCCACTCCGCTGGAGCGCTTTTCCGGAACTTATGTCAACCTCCAGCAGCTGGAGCCGGAGCCGCTGTCCACCTATGAGGAGCTGTTCGGCGAACCCCACCATAAGTCCCCCGGCAGCGACTGGGGAGACAACACCGCCACCCGGCAGTTCTCCCTTTTCTCCCCCAACTGGTACACCGTGAATCAAACCTTGCTCAGCCCGGAGGAACGGGAGTCGAAAAGCGGGTACTCCTCCAACGGCGATCCGAGGTACGTCTACTCCCCCACCCTGGAGGCGGTCTACTTCCACCTGGCCATCCCGGCCATGGCCCGGCCCATCGCCCTGGCCCAGATGGCGGAGCAGGAGGCGGTCAACCTCACCTGGACCTATGAGGAGGTCGATTACCCCGGCCTGGACTTTGTGATTCTCTCCCGGAGCAACTCCCAGTACCAGGGCGCCGCCCTGGCCAAGGGCGGACGTCTGGCGGTCTTCCACTATGGCGGCCGGGAGGACCTGGCGGACCATTTGGATGTGCTAGCGGAGGCGGTGAGCAAAAAGTAGGGGCGGCCTGTGGCCGCCCGCAAGAGACGCATTAACTGAAAGGGCGGCCACAGGCCGCCCCTACAAGTCCTCCAATATTTCCTCCACCTCCTCCCTGCTGTAGCAGCCGTTGAGGACGGCCAGCAGGGCGTTGGCGGACATATGCTCCGGCAGCTCCAGACGCCTGAGGAGCGCCTGGCGTTTTTCAGCGCTCCCCGGCCCGCCGGACAGTCCGGCGGCGAACAGGTCCGCCTTCGTGAGGGGCGGACCGCTCCGGCCCTCAGGGGAATCCTCCTCCAAACAGACGGCCCCCGCCCGGCGGAGGACCCCCTCCAGCACCGCCGGGGGCATCCCCTCCACCCCCAGCTTGCCCTCCTTTCCGGACCGGCGCTTGCGGCGCTCCTTGCCATAGACGTCGGGGATGTAGGCGTGCTTCAAAAACTGAGCCGGGATTTCCCCCTTGATCCGGTTTCGGATGACGAACCCCGCCCCGTCGGAGTCGGTGAGGACGACCAGCCCCCGGCGGCGGGCCGCTCTTTGGAGGAGGGCCATTTTTTCCGGGTCCTTGAAAATCTGAAAGCCCCCAGTCTCCAGAATCAGGGTGTCCACTACCTGGGACAGCGTGTTTTTGTCGTACCGGCCCTCCACCACAATGGCTTCTCGAATGCGCAGCATAGCAAATCTCCCTACTTCTCCGCCCCGTTTTTGGCGAAGTGGCTGCACCAGGGCCGCAGGGTGCACTCCTGGCACTGGGGCCGGCGGGCGACGCACACCGCCCGGCCGTGGAGGACCATGCGGTGGCAGAAGTCGTTGGACTCCTCCGGAGGGAGCACCTTCCGCAGCTGCTGCTCCACCTTTACCGGGTCCTTGGTGCCGTCGGTGAGCCCCAGCAGGCCGGTGATTCGGATGCAGTGGGTGTCAGCCACCACCACGCCGGGGGTGTGGTACACGTCCCCCAAAATCAGGTTGGCGGTCTTCCGGCCCACCCCGGGGAGCTTCAGCAGGTCCTCCATGGTGTCGGGGACCCTGCCGCCGTAGTCCCGGATCAGCATCTGAGAGGCCAGGACAATATCCTTGGCCTTGGCCCGGAAAAATCCGGTGGAATGGATGTACTCCTCCACCTCAGAAATCTCCGCTTCCGCCAGGGCCTCCAAGGTGGGGAAGCGGGCGTAGAGGGCGGGGGTCACCTTGTTCACCCGCTCGTCGGTGCACTGGGCGGCCAGGCGGACGGAGAAAAGCAGCTCATAGTCCTTGCGGTACTCCAGGGAACAGATCCCGTCCGGGTACAGGGCTTTCAGCTCCTCCACAATGGCGCGGATATCTTCGGCGGTTTTATTCATAGTGGTTCACCTCTCGGATATGTTTATGGATGGTTTTGGGGCGGCCCTTGGCCGCTCCTGCAAATATATCACACTTCTTTGAAAATTTCGACTCTTTTTTTCAAAACTCCCTTGTCTTTTTTCCCCTCTCCCGCTATCATGGAGCAAATGCGAGGTGAAGCGCTATGAAAAGTCTGTTCTGCTGCCCCCTGTGCGGGGCCCCTCTGGACCGGGAGGAACAGCGCTGGTCCTGTCCCAACCGCCACAGCTTCGACAGAGCCGCCGCCGGGTATGTCCACCTCCTCCCCGCGAACAAAAAGCACTCCCAGGACCCCGGCGACGACAAGGCCATGGTAGCCGCCCGGTCCGCTTTTCTGGAAAAGGGCTGGTACGCCCCCCTGCGTGACGCCCTGTGCCAGGCGGTGGCGGAATACGCCGCCAACTTTCCAGACCCCGTCCTGGTGGACAGCGGCTGCGGCGAGGGGTATTACACCGCCGGGCTGTTCCAGGCGCTGTCAGCGGCGGAGCTCTCCCCCCAGATCGCCGGAGTGGACCTGTCCAAGGCGGCTCTGCGCCGGGCGGCGAAACGGCTGCCCGAGGGGGAGTTCGCGGTGGCCTCGGCCTACCACCTGCCCCTGCCCGACAAAAGCGCCGACGTGCTGGTGGACATCTTCTCCCCCCTGGCCGCCGGTGAGTTTGCCCGGGTGCTCCGGCCTTACGGGCTGTTCTGCTACGCCGTCCCCTCCGCACGGCACCTGTGGGAGATGAAGGAGGTCCTCTACTCAAACCCCTACGAAAACCCGGTGAAGCGGGAGGACTACCCCGGCTTTCTCTGGCGCAATGTGCGTGAAATCCGTTACACAGTCGATTTCAACAGCTCCGCCGACATTATGGCCCTCTTCGGCATGACTCCCTACGCCTGGAAAACCCCGAGGGAGGGGGTAGCCCGGCTGGAGGGGCTGGATCGGCTCAGCTGTCAAATCGGCTTTGACCTGCACCTCTACCAAAAGATTTGACGCCGTTTGCATTGACATTGCACATACAACCGGGTATACTATATGGCAGAGGAGTGATTTATATGGCAACCGTCAACATGAGCATCCGCACAGACCCCGAGCTGAAAGCCCAGGCGGAGGAAATCCTGTCACAGCTGGGCATGACGATGAATGGCACCATCAATATGTTTCTGCATCAGATCGTCCGGGACCGGGCGGTCCCCCTCTCCTTGGCCCTCCCCCGCTTCCTCAGCACGGAGGAGACCCTCCAGGAGGACCTGCGCAAAGCCAAAGCGGACCGGCTGAACGGGGTTCAATATCTTACCGTCGATGAGGTTTTGGCGAATATGGACAGGGTCATTTCAGAAGCCGAAGCATGGGATGAATCCAATGGCTAACTATACACTAAAAATTCATCCCAGAATAAACGGCCAATTGACGCGGCACTCCAGCTTTATTGCCAGAGTCAAACGACCTGCCGCAATCCGATTTTACCGTGATTTTAAACAGCTTTTAGGCCGGATATCCAAAAATCCCTATCAATTCCCGCCCTATGAAAATCAGGCCTTTCCCAGCGGGGCCTATCGAAAGGCCCTCTTTGCCAAGTGGTATCAGGTGGTTTTTTGTGTGGATGGGGACACGGTCTATTTGGAAGCGGTCGTGGACGGCCGTCAGACAGATAAAGTGTAAGAAGCGGCCGCCTGTCAGCGGCCGCTTTCCTCTATTCAGGACAATTTTTCCAGCCCCAGCTTGAGACGGCGCAGGGTTTCTTCCCGTCCCAGGATTTTGCAGATCTCCACCGCCCCGCCGGGGGTGACTGCCTGGCCGGCGGCGGCGATGCGCACCGGCCACATCAGGGTGGCGTTTTTCACCTCCAGCCGCTCCGCCAGGGCTGTCAGCCCGCCGTGGATGTCCTCCTGCGTCCAGCTAGGAATTTCCTCCAGCATAGGGATGGCCGCCTCCAGCATGGCTTTGGACACCTCCGGGTTGGTTTTGGACTTCTTGTTGGTAAACAAGTCCGCGCTGTACTCAGGCAGTTCCTGGAAAAAGGCCACCTTTTCGGGAATCTCGGCCAGCCTTTCGCACCGGGCCTGGAGCAGAGCGGCGATCTCGGAGGCTGACAGGCCCTCATCCTTTACAGCCATTCGGATATAGGACCCCGCCGCCCGGGCGAAGTCCTCCGGCGTCATGGCCCGGAGATACAGGGCGTTGAAGTGGGTCAGCTTTTCAATATCGAAGATAGCCGGGGACTTGGACATCCCGGCCAGGTCAAAGGCCTTTGCCAGCTCCTCCAGGGAAAAGACCTCCTGCTCGGCGATGTCCCCCCGGGGGGACCAGCCCAGCAGGGCCACGTAGTTGAGGATGGCTTCGGTGAGGAAGCCCTGCTCTTTCAGGTCCTCATAGGAGGGGTCGCCGTGGCGCTTGGACATCTTATTCTGGGCGTCCCGCATGACGGGGGAACAGTGGACATAGGTAGGCACCGTCCAGCCGAAGCCCTCATAAAGCAGGTTGTACTTGGGTGCGGAGGACAGGTACTCGCTGCCCCGGACCACGTGGGTAATGCCCATCAGGTGGTCGTCGATGACGTTGGCGAAATTGTAAGTGGGCATTCCGTCCCGCTTGATGAGGACCTGGTCGTCCAGGGTCTTGTTCTCCACGGTAATATCGCCGAAGATGGCGTCGCGGAAGGTGGTGGCCCCCTCCTTGGGGATGCGCTGGCGGATGACGTAGGGCTCTCCGGCTTCCACCCGGGCCTGGGCTTCCTCCAGCGACAGCGCCCGGCAGGGGTCGTCCGTCCGGTCAAACCCGCCGGAGTCCTCCTCGCTCTCCGTCTTCTCGCAGAAGCAGTAGTAGGCGTGGCCCTTCTCCACCAGCAGACGGGCGTATTTGCCATAGGTGTCCCGCCGCTCCGACTGGATATAGGGGGCCACAGGGCCTCCCACGTCGGGGCCCTCGTCGTGGTCCAGCCCGCACTCGGCCAGGGTCTTGTAAATCACGTTGGTGGCGCCCTCCACCAGACGGCCCTGGTCGGTGTCCTCAATGCGCAGGATGAAGGTGCCCCCGGCGTTCCGGGCGATGAGCCAGGTGTACAGCGCCGTGCGCAGATTGCCCACGTGCATGTACCCCGTGGGGGAGGGCGCAAACCGGGTGCGCACCTTGCCCACAGGAATCTTGTCCTCCATCTCCTCAAAATATTTCATGTCTAAATCCATGTTCTCTCCTCCAGTACACAGGTTTTCCTTATTATAGTGAATTTTTCCCGGCTTGGCAAGAGCAGGTTGTGAAATTCTCTCCAGGCGCCGTTTGAAACATGGAAATATGCCCAACGGCGAGAGATTTTGACATCAGACAAACACAATTTTTCGCGGGAATCCTGGGTGGATTTCAAGAAAAATTGGGGCGGTATGAGGGCAAAAGATTTGCCGTTTGGGCGTTTTGACAGGTTTCAAACAAGCCCTAATTATGTTATCATTGGCCCATAGTTATATTTTTAGGAGGTGGCTTGCTTGCTTTTGATTCAGGAAATCGACCTCACTTGGCATAAAAAAGAGCGGGGCGGCCAATATGCCCAAGCGCGCCGGCAATTTCCGCAGGCCTATCCTCTGGATGGCCTGCCAGCCCGGGCGGGCGCGGCTGTACACCACCTCAGCTTCTATCAAAAAGGGGATGGCTTTGTAGAGGCCTCCCAAGACATACGCCCATCTCTGGAGCGGTTTTTACCTCAGATTGGATTCACCCGGGAGCAAACACAGCGGGAGATTCAGCAAAGGCTGTCCCTCACAAAAAGAAACCGCCTTCGGCTCTTTTCCTCCATTGAGGATCTAAATTTGACCAATCTGTCTGTCCAGCCTGCTCCAGAGGGCTGTTCCATCTCCTTTTTCTACGACGAGCACCGCAGCGGGATGCCCTATCGCCGGGGGCGCAATCAGGATTATCAAAATTCAAGCTCTCCCCTGTACCACAAAGATTGCTTGAATGAGACTGCCTTTATATTGCGGCCCGGGCAATACGGAAGAATTATTTGGAATGAGCGCAGGACAGACTATGACAATAGAACATGGTACTATCAATTACACATCAGCAATTTATTCCACACGTCTTTGGGACAAGAGATCACAAAGGACATTTTCCTTGCCGCACAGCCGGATTTTGAGTACAAGCAAATCGCTGTTTTATATTAAGCCTTGTTTGTTAAACAGCGGAGCGCCCAAGGACTTTCGCCAGATAAGGAAAAGCTTACGGAAAAGGCCCCGGCGCAAACCGCGCCGGAGCCTTTCAGCTTATAAAATAATGCAGATCAGCCCGCCGGAGCCCTCGTTGATGATCCGCTGGAGCGTCTCCCGCAGCTTGACGCGGGCGTCCTCGGGCATACGGTTGATTTTGGAGTTCAGGTCCTCGTTCACCAGCTCGTGGAGGGATTTTCCAAAGATGTTGGCCTCCCAGATGCGGCTGGAGTCCCCCTCGTACTCC
>JAAWNI010000041.1 GCA_022798855.1 Lawsonibacter sp.
GGGCTTGCCGTAGAGCTTGCCGGCGGGGCGGAAGCGGTAGCCGTAGATGCGGCCGTGCTCCTCCAGCTCCTGGGCGAACTCCTTGGCCATCTGGGCGTGGTGGTCGGGGTGGATGTAGCGCAGGGCGTTCTTGATGGCCAGGGCCTTGTCGGCCTCGGACAGGTGGGACTCACGGCGGGGCGCCCGGCGGCAGCCCTCCTCAAAGGCGGGGTACTCGGGCAGGTCGTAGTCCAGCTTGATGGTCATAGCGTCCGCGAGATTCATAATGTGTTTCCTCCGTTTCTAAAAATATAAAGTGTTCGGCAGGGAACTGTTTTTTATGTATTGTATTTTAACAAAAACATGGTAAAATGAAAAGCACCTGTATTATATATTTGCCATACCGGAAAAGTATAGCGAAAGCCCTGGCCCGTGCATTGACACGGCCCAGCGGCGGGGGGAGGGAGCGAACGCCATGAATTTCAAGCAGCTGGAGTATTTCGCTGCGGTGGCGAAGGCGGGGAGCATCTCCGGGGCTTCCCGGGAGCTCCACGTGGCCCAGCCGCCGGTCAGCCGCCAGCTGGCGCTGCTGGAGGACGAGCTGGGGGCCACCCTCTTTCTGCGCACCAACAAGGGGGTGGAGCTCACCGAAGCGGGCCGGTGCCTTTACCAGCAGTGCCAGAAAATGTTTCAGAATCTGCGGACCATGGCGGACGCCGTCCGGGATGTGGACGCCGGGCTCCGCGGGCAGCTCAAGCTGGGGGCCATCTACTCCGACGTCCAGATTGCCACCGACCTCTTGAAGGAGTACCACCGACAGTTCCCCCAGGTGGAGCTGTACGTCCGCCTGGGCTCCCCCCGGGACCTGCTGGACGACCTGAACAGGGGGGAGCTCCATGTGCTCTTTCTGCGCAGCCAGTCGGAGCGGTCCCTGGGGTTGAAGGAGCTGGTGCTGGGGGAGGACCCTCTGGAGCTGGTCATGCGCCCTGAGACGGACCCCGCCCCGGGCCGGGACGCGGTGCCCATCCAGGCCCTGCGGGGCGTGCCCATGTGCCTGCTGCGGGGCGACGATCTGTGGGGCTACAGCCGGGACCTGCTGGAGGAGTGCCGCCGGGCGGGCTTCACCCCGAACGTGGTGTGCCACTGTTACGACACCCCCATGGAGATGCAGATGGTGCAGGCGGGCTTCGGCGTGGGCTTTCTGCCCCGCTCCATCGTGTCCGCCCACCGGGGGTCGCCGGTGTACAGCAAGCCGGTGCTGGAGTTCTCCGCCAAGTCCTACCCCATTTTGGTGTGGCAGAACGACCCCTATCAGACGGGCTGCGTGAGGCGGTTTATCGGCCTGGCGGGGGAGCAGCGGAACGGCGGTTAATTTTTTTAAGAAAATCAACAAAAAGACCTTACGTTCCGGCTTGCGTTATTGTTCTGAATATACTATAATAAAAGCGGTTTTGGAAAAACCGTGGGTGAAGAAGAAAAATTAAAAAGGAGAGAAGAAAATGTCATTTGAAATGGTAGAGGGCGTTTTGAACATAAACGCCACCGCGATCATGACCACGGCCATGGCGGCGGTCATGCTGCTCATCGGGTACTTCATCAAGAGTAAGGTTGGGGTGCTGAACAAATACTGCATCCCGGCTCCCGTGGTGGGCGGCTTCCTGTTTATGTTTATTTCCTTCGCGGGACATATGAGCGGCACCTTCGCGTTCAACTTCGATACTCTGTATCAGGACCCCTTCATGCTGGCCTTCTTTGTCACGGTCGGCCTGGGCGCCAGCTACAAGCTGCTGGTGAAGGGCGGCATTTTGCTGATTGTCTACTGGCTGATTGCCGGCGTCATCTCCGTGTTCCAGAACGTCATCGGCATCGCCGTGGGCACCGCGGTGGGCCTGGAGGCCCCCTATGCCCTGCTGTCCTCCGCCATTTCCATGATCGGCGGCCACGGCGCGGCTCTGCGCTATGGCGGCGACTTTGTAAAGCTTGGTTTTGAGCAGGGTGAGTTGGTAGGCGCTGCCGCTGCTACCTTCGGCCTGATCTCCGCCGTGCTCATCGGCGGTCCCCTGGGCCGCCGTCTTATCGAGAAGCATAACCTGCATCCCGATGAGAATGATACCTTCGAGTCCGATGTGGATCAGATCAACGCCGTCAGCAATGAGAAACTGTCCAGCCTGGACGTGATGAAGAATGTGACTGTCATTTTGGTCTGCATGGCTCTGGGCACCATGGTATCTGGCTGGATCGGCAAGCTGATCGACATGAGCTTCCCCACCTACGTGGGCGCTATGTTTGTGGCCGTCATTGTCCGCAACCTGAACGAGGTATTCCACTTCTACAATTTCAGCTTCTCCCTGGTGGACGGCATCGGCGACGTGATGCTCTCCCTGTATCTGTCCATCGCCCTGATGACCCTGAAGATGTGGGAGCTGGCCGGCCTGATCGGCGGCGTGTTCATCGTCGTGATGTGCCAGGTGCTGTTTATGGCCCTCATCGCCTACTTCGTGGTGTTCCGCATCCTGGGCAGCAACTATGACGCCGCTGTCATGTGCGCCGGCCTGTGCGGCCACGGCCTGGGCGCCACCCCCTCCGCCATCGTGAACATGACCGCCGTCAAGGACCGCTACGGCATGAGCCGCAAGGCCTTTATGATCGTCCCCATCGTGGGCGCGTTCCTGGTGGACATCATCTATCAGCCCCAGACTATTGCTTTCATCAAATTCTTTGTCCCCGCCGCCAGCAATCTGGTTGGCTGAGTATCTGCGAAACCGGCCGGGGCCGGGTAAAACCGGCTCCGGCACCATATAAAAATTTTTAGGAGGAAAACAATTATGGCTAAACTTGTCGAGTGCATCCCCAATTTCAGCTGCAGCAAGGAAAAGGACGAGGCCGCTTACAACGCCCTGGTGGACGTGGCCAAGAGCGTGCCCGGCTGCACCCTCTTCGACGCCCAGACCGACGGCAACCACAACCGCTGCGTCTTCACCATGATCGGCTCCCCCGAGGCCATCGAGGAGGTCGCCTTCCAGCTGGCCAAGAAGGCCGCCGAGGTCATCGACATGACCAAGCACGTGGGCGAGCACTCCCGCATGGGTGCCACCGACGTGATCCCCTTCGTCCCCACCATGGGCGTCACCGTGGAGGAGTGCGTGGAGATCAGCAAGCGGCTGGGCCAGCGCATCTGGGACGAGCTGAAAATCCCCTCCTTCCTGTATGAGGATTCCGCTTCCGCCCCCCACCGCCGCAATCTGGCCGCCTGCCGCAAGGGCCAGTTCGAGGGCATGCCCGAGAAGCTGCTCCAGGACGAGTGGGCCCCCGACTTCGGCGAGCGGAAGATCCATCCCACCGCCGGCATCACCGCCATCGGCGCCCGCATGCCCCTGGTGGCCTTCAACGTGAATCTGGCCACCTCCGACGTGGAGGTTGCCAAGAAGATCGCCAAGGTCATCCGCGGCTCCTCCGGCGGCTTCCGCAGCTGCAAGGCCATGGGCTTCATGCTGGAGGACCGGGGCATCGCCCAGGTTTCCATGAATATGGTCAACTATGAGGATACCCCGCTGAACGTGGTCTATGAGATGATCCGCGCCCTGGCCGAGCGCTACGGCACCTACATTGTGGGCAGCGAGGTCGTCGGCCTTACCCCCGCCAAGGCCCTCATCGACTGCGCCGAGCACTACCTGAAACTGGAGAACTTCGACTGCCACAACCAGGTCATGGAGTACCACCTGGTGGGCATGGAATAAACCACCTCTTCGTAGGGCGCGACGACCCCGGCGCGCCGTCAATAGAGAATTGGCGCGCAGCCGATGGAGAAATGGCGCGGCGGCCTTGGAGTGCGGCCGATAGAGGAATGGCGCGGCGGGCCGAGTCGTCCCGCCCTACATAAAAAACGTAAAGATTAGGAGAATGCCCTATGAAACTGGCTGAACTGAAAACCGCCGAATTTGTGGACCTGCTGGCTTCCGACGCCCCCGCCCCCGGCGGCGGCTCCGCGGCCGCTCTGGAGGGCGCCCTGGGCGCGGCCCTCACCGCCATGGTGTGCTCTCTGACCATCGGCAAGAAGAAGTATGCCGAGTTTGAGGAGCTGGCCGCCGAGGCCCAGAAGAAAGCCGCCGGCCTGAAAGCCCGCTTTGTGGACGTGATGGACCGGGACACCGAGGCCTTCAATGTGGTCAGCGCCGCCTTCGGCATGCCCAAGGCCACCGACGAGGAGAAGGCCGCCCGCTCCGCCGCCATTCAGAAGGGCCTGGAGGGCTGCACCAAGACCCCCTTCGAGATGATGGAGCTGGCCGCTGAGACCCTGGAGCTGACCGCTTCCATCCTGGGCAAGAGCAACGACAGCGCCGCCAGCGACCTGGGCGTGTCCGCCCTGTCTCTGCGCGCCGCCATCCAGGGTGCATGGCTCAACGTGCTCATCAACATCGGCAGCTTGAAGAACAAGGAGCTGGCCGAGGACTACCGCAAGAAGGGCGAAGCCCTGCTGGCCAAGGCCCTGCCCCTGGCCGATCAGATCTATGACACCGTAGTCAAGTCCATGTAAATATTTGTACCTGGCCAGAGTAGGCCCAGCGCGTCAAGTGCCGCCGGATGGGAAGTTGCCGGCGGACGAAGGATCTAAAAGATCCGCGTTGCTGTGCCGCATCCGCTGCCATGGGGGAGCGCGCTCCTTTCATGGCAACACGCTGTGAAAGGAGCGTATTATTATGTCGATCAACAAGAAGCGTTTTAACATCTACACCATCTGCATGATCGCCCTGCTCACCGCCATGGTGGTCCTGCTGAAACGGACCATCGCCATCGAGACGCCCTATTTCAAGTTCAACTTTGCGTCGCTGCCCATCATGCTGGCCGCGATGCTGTTCGGCCCCGTTGAGGGCATGGTGGTGGGGCTTTTAGGGGAGTTCATCGCTCAGATCACCGGACCCTACGGCCTGGCCCCCACCACGGTGCTCTACGTGGCCCCCGCCGCCATCCGCGGCGTGGTGGTAGGCCTGGGGGCCGTGTGGTGCCGCCGGACCGGCAAGCGGATAGAGAGCCGGCCCGTGGCCTGCTACGCCATATGCGTTGCCGGGGCGGTGTTTACCACACTGGGCAACACCGTGAGCATCTGGCTGGAGAGCGTGATGTACCACACCGAGTTTATGGTGCATGTCCCCTTCCTGCCCGGACGGTTTGCCACCGGGATCGCCACCGCTGTCATTGTTACCACTGTCTGTATCCCTCTGGTGCACGCCCTGCGCCGCAGCGGCGTTGTGAAATACACTGACTGACGAAAGGAGCCGCGTTTATGGAATGGAAGCTTCTCACCCGGGAGGACTATGTGGCCACGAACTGGTCCGGCGGGACCACCACCCAGCTGGCCATCGCCCCGGAGGGGGCGGTGTACGCGGACCGGGACTTCCTCTGGCGGCTCAGCTCCGCCACCGTGGAGCTGGACCACTCCGACTTCACCCCTCTGCCTGACTACAACCGTTTTCTGGCCATTCTGGACGGGGAGATCAAGCTAAAAATTGACGCCAGCGAACCCTTCCCCCTGGCACCCGGACGGGTAGTTGCCTTCGACGGCGGTGTGCCTGTGGAGAGCTGGGACAAGTGCGTGGACTTCAACCTGATGGTCCGCAAGGGCAGGGGGGAGGGGGCGGTGGACGTCCTGTCCGGCCCCTGTGAGGAGGACTGGACCCCCGATCCAGGGGACCTGGCCATCTACTGCGCCTCCGGTGCGGTCCGCCTGCCCGATTTCGGCGTGGAGGCCCAGGCGGGCCAGACACTGCTCTGCCGGAGCTTTGAGGGCGGGCCGGTCAAGGTGGCCTGCGAAGCCGGAGCCGTCATGCTGGCCAGCGTCAAGGAGGTATAAGCATGACGGGACAGGAAGCCGTTGACCTCATCCATCAGGAGGCCTGGACCGGGCGCAAGCCGGGGCTGAGCCGGACGGCGGCGCTGCTGGAGAAGGTGGGCGATCCCCACAAAAAGCTGAGATACGTCCACATCACCGGCACCAACGGCAAGGGGTCCACCGCCGCCATGGTGTCCTCCGCGCTGACAGCGGCGGGCCTGAAAACCGGCCTGTCCACCTCCCCCCACCTGTGGCGCTTCCATGAGCGGTTCCAGGTGGACGGCCAACCCATCCCTGACGAAGCCCTGGGCCGCATCGCGGAGCGGGTCATCGCCGCCGGGAGGGAGATGGACGACCCGGCCACCGAGTTCGAGCTGATGACCGCTGTGGGAATGCTGTACTTTCTGGAAGCGGGCTGTGACATCGTGGTGCTGGAGGTGGGCCTTGGGGGCCGCCTGGACTCCACCAACGTGATCCCCGCCCCGGAAGCGGCCGTGATCACCAACATCGGCCTGGAGCACACCGCCGAGCTGGGGGACACCCGGGCCCTGATCGCCGCTGAGAAAGCGGGGATCATCAAGGCGGGCTGTAGCGCCGTCCTCTACCGCCAGAGCCGGGAGGTGGAGGAGGTCGTGGAGGGGGTCTGCGCCGGTCTGGGCGTCCCCCTCACCACCACTGCCCCGGAAGCGCTGGAGGTGCTGGACTCCGGCCTGGAGGGCCAGACCTTCACCTACCGGGGGAAAGGCCCCTACCACATCCCCCTGCTGGGGGAGCACCAGCGGTATAACGCCGCCGCGGCGCTGGAGGTGCTTTGGGCGCTGGCCCGGCGGGGCTGGAATATCCCGGAGGAAGCTGCCGCCGAGGGCCTGTCCAAAACGGTGTGGCCAGCCCGGCTGGAGCTGGCCCGGCGGAGCCCCGACGTGGTTTTGGACGGGGGCCACAACCCCCAGTGCATGGAAGCCCTGGGGAAGGCCCTGCGTACGCTGTACCCGGAGAAGAAGCTGATTTTCCTCACCGGCGTGCTGGCCGACAAGGATTACCCCGCCATGATGGGGGAGCTCCTCCCCCTGGCCAAGGAATTCTACACCATCACGCCGGACAGCCCCCGGGCCATGCCCGCCCAGGAGCTGGCGGAATATCTGGAAGCGCGGGGCGTTCGGGCCGTCCCCTGCGGGACGGTTCGGGATGGCCTGGACCGGGCCCTGGCGGCCGCCGGCCCGAAGGATGTGGTGTGCGCCTGCGGCTCGCTGTATATGATTGGAGAGGTGCGGCATCTGCTGGGGCTGTGCTGAGAGCGGGGCAGGGGCTCCGCCCCTGCCCTGTGCAACAGAGAGATTCCTCGCATGGAAATAGATAACATAAGGAAGGCGGGACGCTTATGCTGAGCCCCGGAGAATTTGTCAATTTCTACGCCCAGGCGGGGGCGAAAAAGTGCGCCAACAGCGCCGAAAAGCTGTATCTGTCGGCGGTGCTGGCGGGATTTTACATCGCTTCCGGGGCGGTGGTGGCCAACACGGCGGGCCATCTGATCGCCAACGCCGGGCTGTCCCGGGTGGTGTGCGGCCTGCTGTTCCCCTTCGGGCTTATCATGGTCATTATCACCGGGGCGGAGCTGTTTACAGGCAACTGCATGATTACCATTTCCCTGCTGGAGAAGAAGGCCGCCCTGGCCGGGATGGTCCGGAATCTGGTGGTCGTCTACGTGGGCAACCTGCTGGGAGCCCTGATTCTGGCGTCGGCCATTGTGTACTGCGGGCAGCTGGACCTGTCCGGCGGAGCCCTGGCGGTGCATACCATCCGGGCCGCCGCCGCCAAGTGCGCCCTTCCCTTTGGGAAGGCGGTGGTGCTGGGGGTGCTGTGCAACGTTCTGGTGTGCGCCGGAGTGATGTGCTCCCTGTGCGGCACGAGCCTGGCTGGCCGGGCCATCGGCGCCTTTGTGCCGGTGAGCTTTTTCGTCATCGGCGGCTTTGAGCACTGTGTGGCCAATATGTACTACATCCCCGCCGGGCTGATGGCGGCGGGCGTCCCCCAATACGCCCAGCTGGCCCAGGAGGCCGGGGTGGACCTGTCGGCGCTGAGCCTGATGGGCTTTTTCAGCAACATGCTCCCGGTAACCATCGGAAACATCATCGGCGGCTGCGGCTTCGGCGCGCTGATCTGGGCCACACAGCGGCCCGGAAAATGAGATGAGCGGCCGGTTATCCGGCCGCTCCGCAAAAAACCGCTTGCCACATAAGGTGGCAGGCGGTTTTGCTCTATTTTACCCAATCCTGGGAGAAGCCCACAATGGCGTCGACCAGGGGGGAGGAGATGTCCTTCCGCCAGGCCGCCCCCACCTCCTTGACGATTTTTTCCTTCAATTTCAGCTCCGTGATCCCTTTCAGCTTCCGGGCGGAGAACTCCTCCGAGGGGAGCAGGGCCACCCCCAGCCCACCCTGGACCATGTACAGCCCCGTGGTGGGGCTGGCCGACCGGCAGACGATGTTGGGTTCGAAGCCCGCCGCCCGGCAGGCGGCCAGGCACAGCTCTGAAGCCACCTGGCCTGTCTGGTGGAAGATGAAATGCTCATCCCTCAGCTCCCGCAGGCTGGCCTGCTCCCGTTTGGCCAGGGGGTGGAGGGTGGGCACCGCCAGGGAGTAGACGTCCTCCCCCAGCTTGACGAACTCCAGCCCGGAGGGGATGCCGGACATGGGGCGGTTCAAAAAGGCGGCGTCGATCTTCCGGTCCATCAGCAACTCCAGAAGGCGGTGGGTGCCGTCCTGCACGATGTTCACCGAGACATCCGGGTAGCTGCCGCAGAAGGCGGACAGCAGCCCGCCGAAGTCGATGCACTGTAAGCTGGTAATGATCCCCAGATTCAGTGTGCCCCGGCGCACCCCGGCGTACAGGGCCATCTCCGCCTGGAGGGCGTCGGCCCGCTGGACGATCTCGCCGGCCCGGCGGACAAATTCCCGCCCGGCCTCCGTCAGGGCCACCCCCCGGGAGCTGCGGGTGAACAGGGCCAGCCCCAGCTCCTTTTCCAGCCGCGCCACCTGCTGGGACAGGGCGGGCTGGCCCACGTGGCAGGCCTGAGACGCCAGAGAAAAGCTCCCCAGCTCCGCCACCGCCAGTACATAGCGCATTGTGTAAAGCTCCATCCGCGCTTCCTCCTGAAATTTATTTGATATTGGGTTTGCCTGACATCGAAAGCGCCCGCCCCTGGCTGTCAAACGTCACAAAAAAACGGCCGGGTTTTGTGCAAAATATTTTCCCTGGCTCTATCCTATCCCTACGTTTCCCCCGCTGTCAAGCCTTTTTTAATGCTCTATCATTTTTTGTGATAATAACCCCATGAAAGAAGAATTGGACGCCGCGGCTCTTTTGGTTTATAGTGGTGGCAACCTCAAACGCAGAAAGGGTGTCTAATATGAGTATCGACGCGGAGAAAAAAATCTGTTCCGCCTGCGGCCGGGAGATGGAATTGGCGGTGAAATCCTATCCGCTGGGCAGCGCCTTCCAGCTGAAGCGGCTCCACGCGGACATCTACCGGTGTCCGGCGTGCAGGCGGGTGGAGCTGTTCGAGGCGGAGAGCGATATGGTCACCTGCCCCATCTGCGGCGTCACCCACCCCGCCCAGGAGCGCTGTGTCAGCTGTGCGCTGGACACCGCCTTCGGCGGCTGGGAAGCCCGGAAGAAGCATTTGCCTGAGGAAACGCCCAACACGGAAAGAAAGGACTGAGAAATGATGACTTCCTTCTATTTCACTGAAAAAGACGTGGAGCGGCTGGAGAAGCAGGCTGTCCAGCTCCGGCAGGACATCGTCTCCATGATCCACGCCGCGAAGGCCGGCCACCCTGGCGGCTCCCTGTCCGCCGTGGAGATGGTCACCGCCCTCTACTTCCACGTGATGAAACTCGACCCTCAGAATCCCAAGTGGGCTGACCGGGACCGGTTCATCCTCTCCAAGGGACATTCCTGCCCGGTGATGTACGCCGCCCTGGCCCGCCGGGGCTACTTCGACCCGGCCATTCTGAACACCCTGCGGGAGTACCACTCCATCCTCCAGGGCCACCCGGATATGAACAAGGTGCCCGGGGTGGACATGTCCGCCGGCTCCCTGGGCAACGGCCTGTCTGTGGGCGTGGGCATGGCCCTGTCGGGCAAGCTCCACCACCAGGACTACATGACCTACGTCATGCTGGGCGACGGTGAGATTCAGGAGGGCATGGTCTGGGAGGCCGCCATGGCAGCCAGCCACCACGACCTGAAAAACCTGGTGGCCATTGTGGACTGCAACGGCGTGCAGATCAACGGCTGGACCAACGAGATCATGACGGTGGAGCCCATCGCCGACAAGTGGCGCTCCTTCGGCTGGAAGGTGGTAGAGGTCAACGGCCACAACATGAAGGATGTGCTCACCGCCCTCCACACCGCCAAGACCATGCGCCACCCCACGGCGATCCTGATGCGCACCGTAAAGGGCAAGGGTGTCTCCTTCATGGAGGACGACAGCAAGTGGCATGGCGCGGCCCCCAGCGACGAGGAGCTTGTCAAAGCCATCAGTGAAATTCAGGAAGGCGGTGTGGTATAATGGGAACAATCGCGACCAGAATGGCCTTCGGTCAGGAGCTGATCGAAATTGCCAAGACCAACGAAAACTTTGTGGTGTGCAACGCCGACACCAAGACCTGCGGCCTGGAGAAATTCGGCAAGCTGTTCCCCACCCGTGAGTTCTCCTTCGGCATCGCCGAGCAGAACCTGGTAGGGGCCTCCGCCGGCCTGGCCGCCTGCGGCAACAAGGTCTTTTTGGCTACCTTCGCGGTGTTCGCATCCATGCGGGCCTGCGAGCAGGTGCGCACCTTTGTGTGCTACCCCAATCTGAACGTCACCGTCATCGGCACCCACGCCGGCCTTCAGGTGGGCGGGGACGGAGCCACCCACGCCGCTATTGAGGACGTGGCCATCATGCGGGCCTTCCCCAACATGACGGTGGTCCAGCCCGCCGACGCCGTGGCCGCCAAGGCCCTGGCCCACGCCGCCGTGGACTTTGTGGGCCCGCTGTATGTCCGGCTCCACCGCAACCCGGTGGCCGGCCTCTATGACCCCGATACATACAAGTTCGAGTGGGGCAAGGCCCACACCGTGGTGGACAACGGCGCCGACATGACCATGATCGTCTCCGGCATCCTGCTGAAAAAGGCGGTGGACGCTGCCGCCGCTTTGAAGGAGCAGGGAATCAACGTCCGTGTTCTGGACATGGCCACCATCAAGCCCCTGGACAGCGAAGCCGTCATCAAGGCAGCCAAGGAGACGGGCGCCATTATGACCATCGAGGACCACACCATCTTCGGCGGCCTGGGCAGCGCGGTATCCGAGGTGGTGGTCCAGAACTGCCCCGTCCCCATGGAGATCGTGGGCATTCAGGACAAGTTCGGCGAGTCCGGCGACCCGGAGCTGCTCTACCGGGACCACGGCATGGACACCAACTCCATCGTCGCCAAGGCCAAGGCCCTGGTGGGACGCAAGTAAGACCCTCTCCCGCCCCTCCGGGGGCGGGAGTGAAAAGACGTTTAGATGTTTAAATGTAACTTAGTTTACATTTATTTGGCCGCTCCTGTGGTAGAGTGGATTTATAGCAATCATCAGAATTGCTGGCAAATGTAGGGCGGGACGACCTCGGCCCGCCGTCCTGCCGCAAACGGCGCGCTGGGTCGTCGCGCCCTACGGAGCGCCTTTGTCAGCAATTTTGGATTCTGCTATAGTTGGAGCGCGCGGTGCGCCGTTCACATGCTGACAGGAGGTAATTGACATGAATATCCAGTGGAACGCCCAAGGCTACACCCAGAATTTTTCCTTTGTCCACGAGTACGGAAGGGGCCTGATCGACCTCCTGGAGGGCGGGGGCCTGTCCGTCCTGGACCTGGGCTGTGGAAACGGGGCGCTCACCCAGCGGCTGGCCCAGGCCGGGTTTCGGGCCGAGGGGCTGGACGCCTCCCCGGAGCTGCTGGAGGTGGCCAGGCAGAGCTATCCCGGCCTGGCCTTCCGCCAGGGGGACGCCGTGGATTTTCAGACAGCCGAGCCCTTCGACGCCGTGTTCTCCAACGCGGTGCTCCACTGGATTGACATGGACAAACAGGACGGCATGCTCCGCTGTGTCAACCAGGCCTTAAAGCCGGGAGGGCAGTTTGTCTTTGAGATGGGGGGCCATGGCAATAACGCGCTGATCCACGGTGCGCTGGAGCGGGCCTTCACCCGGCGGGGGCTCAGCTATCGGATGCCCTTCTATTTCCCCACCGTGGGCCAATACGCCGCCCGGCTGGAAGCGGCGGGCTTCCGGGTGGCCAGCGCCGCCCTGTTCGACCGGCCCACCCCCCTGAACGGCCCCGAGGGCCTGTATGACTGGCTGCGCATGTTTATCAAATCCCCCTTTGCGGGGGCAGACCCGGCGGCGCGGGAGGAAATCCTGCGGGAGGCAGTTGGCCAGCTCCGGGGGCCCCTTCTCCAGGAGGGCGTCTGGTACTGCGACTATGTCCGCCTGCGCTGCAAAGCCATCAAAGAAACGGAAATCAACCATATCGAAAGGAAGTAAGAATTATGTCAGCTCCCCATGTCTGCATTCTCCAGACCAGCTTCGCCAAGCGGGAGGACACCGTCGCCTTTTTGAAGGAGAAGGTCCCCGGCGTCCGGGTGGAGTTCATCACCGACAGCACCCTGCTCAACGACGTCCGGGCCAACTGCGGCCCCACCCAGGCGGTCATTGACCGGATGACCCTCTACGCCAAGGCGGCGGAAATCTCCGGCGCGGACCTGATCGTCAACTCCTGCTCCACCGTGGGCGAGGTGGCGGACATCTACGCCAAAGAGGTCAATGTCCCCGTTATGAAAATCGACCTGCCCATGGCCCAGGAGGCGGTGTCTCTGGGCACCAAGATCGCCCTCATCGCCACCCTGGAGACCACTCTGGGCCCCAGCCAGCGCCTGATCGAGAAGGTGGGGGCGGAACAGGGCAAGAAGATGGAGTGCACCCAGTTTTTGCAGAACCCCGCCTGGGACGCCCTCCAGGCCGGCCACCCCGAGGAGCATAACCGCATTCTGATGGAGAGCATCCGGGAGCTGGACAAGCAGGGCTTTGACGCCATCGTTATGGCCCAGGTGTCCATGCGGGCGCTTCTCCCAGATTTGAAGGACGTGAAGACGCCGCTGCTGTGCAGCTTCTTCTCCGGATACGGCGCCATCGCCGACAAGCTGAACGAGATCGCCGCACAGAAGTAAGAAGCTGTACCAATAGCCTCAACACAAATCTTTGCGGCCAAAATTGCCGCTGACTGCGTTAAAAAATCTTGAAATACACAAAGTATTCCTGCGAT
>JAAWNI010000042.1 GCA_022798855.1 Lawsonibacter sp.
GCGTTGCAGCCCCGGGACAGGTCGTTGATGGGGGCGTTCAGGCCCAGCAGGATGGGGCCGTAGGCCTCGAAGGAGCCCAGGCGCTGGGCGATCTTGTAGCCGATGTTGCCGGCGCTGATGTCGGGGAAGATAAAGGTGTTGGCGTAGCCGGCCACGCTGGAGTTGGGGCACTTAGTCTCAGCCACCCGGGGGGAGACGGCGGCGTCGAACTGGAGCTCGCCCTCGATGGGCACCTCGGGCATGGCGGCCTTGGCCTTCTCGGCGGCGTTGCGCATCTTGTCCACGGCGGGGCCCTTGCCGGAGCCGAAGGTGGAATAGCTGAGGAAGGCCACCTTGGGGTCCACGCCAAAGATCTTGGCGCACTGGACGGTTTCAGAAGCGATCTCCACCAGCTCGTCCTCGGTGGGGTCGATGTTGATGGCGCAGTCGGCCATGGCCAGCACCATGTTGCCGCCGGTGGCGTAGGGCCGCACCAGGATGAAGCAGGAGGAGACGATGGAGTTGCCCGGCTTGGTCTTTACCAGCTGGAGGGCGGGGCGGACGGTGTCGGCGGTGGAGTAGGTGGCGCCGCCCAGCAGGGAGTCGGCGATGCCCATGGCCACCAGCATGGTGCCGAAGTAGTTGCCCTTCTTCAGCATGGCCCGGCACTCGTCGGCGGTCATCTTGCCCTTGCGCAGCTCCACCATCTTCGCCACCATGTCGTCCATCTTCTCATAGTGCTCCGGGTCGTAGATCTCGGCGCCCCGGATGTTGAAGCCGGCGTCCTCGGCGGCGGAGCGGATGGCCGTTTCGCTGCCGATGAGGATGGGCGTCAGGAAGGTGCCGGACAGCAGCCGGGCGGAGGCCTCCAGGATGCGGGGGTCGGTGCCCTCGGTGAAGACGATCTTCTTGGGGCTCTTTTTCAGGATGTCGATAAGCTTTCCAAACATTTTGTGTCATACCTCCAAATCATAATTGATGTTTCCGCCAGAATCTCAACTGTAATGGTAGCATTTCCTGGAGGAAAATGCAAGAGCCGTATGATAGTTTTCTCTCGTTCATCCATGAAAAATTCCGGAGGATTTTTTTGATTTCCCTCTTTACGCGCGGGAGCGCTTTCAGGTATACTATACAAAGTGTATTGCGGCGCCCGAGGGACCGGAGGGGGCGCCGCCCCCATTGATCTGTTTTTGAGGTGAGGAATGATGAACGCGGAATTTTCCCGTACCCTGTCCCTGCTGCGGCAGGAGAAAGGGGTCAGCCAGCGGACGGCCGCCGCCGCCCTGGGCATCTCCCAGGCCCTGCTCAGCCATTATGAGAACGGCATCCGGGAGCCCGGGCTGGTCTTCGTGGTGAAGGCCTGCGACTACTATAGCGTGTCCGCCGACTTTCTTTTGGGCCGTACCCTGACCAGGGACGGCGCAACCATCTCCGCTGAGGAGCTCTATGACATCAGCGACGAGAAGAACAACTCCATGAAGGGGGGCGTGCTGGCCCTGCTGAGCAAAAAGCTGCTGGTCAACTCCGTCGGCGTCCTCTTCGGGCTGCTGGGCAGGACGGGCAGCCGGGAGGCCATCCAGGCCGCTTCCGGCTATTTGTCCACCGCCGTGTACACCGTGTACCGCCGGCTGTATGACGCCGTCCCCGGTAACAACCCGGACTTCTTCTCCGTCCCGCCCCGGCACTTCCAGGCCGGCATCGCGGAGGCCGACATGAAGTGCTGCGAGGCCGAGCTGGCCGACGCCCTGGCCGCCCACGTCAAGGCCAAGGGCCCCATGCCCGATATGACCAACGACGCCCTGGCCCGGGACTACCCCGTCCTCTACCAGTCCGTCCTCCAGGTGGTCCACAACACCGGCGAGCGGGTCAACGCCATCAGCGGAAGCAGGAAGAAGCAGGAGAAGAAATAAAATGAAACCTGTCTATGAAATTGACTATCCCGCCTTGAGCGTAGAGGATAAAAAGAACTTTGTCTATAAACTGGATGCGTTGGCAAGGACTGGCTTTGCGGGCCGGCCGTTCGAGGTGCAGCTTCTGGCCCAGACCCTAATCTTCACCCGTTGGTGGAACTCTTACAAGCACATGGCCCCCAAGGAGCCAACCCCGGAGATTCTGGGGATCGCCATTGCACTGCTGTGGGACTTTCTGGAGGGAAAGTGTGGAGATGGGGAGTTTGCCCGGTTTCGAAAGAGCTTTTCCGCCTCTGCTGTGGAAATCATGACCGGGGACGACAGCGAGCTGGAGGAGGACCCAGAGAGCGACAGGTTTTATGAGCAGTATTTCCACCAGTGGAAGTCCAGTTTCTATAATGTATTTCTCTCCAACTTGGCCGGAATGATCGAGGGAGCTGCCGAAAAAGATGTGTATTCTCTGTACTGGCAGTCGGTGCAGGAGGTGCTCTACAGCAACATCGGCGACACCATGATCGACTTTTTTGAGACGGTCTACAGTAATCCTACTGGAGGTTACCGTCCCTCCGAACTGGACCGCCGGGATGGTGAAGCCTACAGCACCCCCACCTTCTGCCGCGCCGTCGCCCTGCTCCAACAGGATATGCGCGCCGCCCTGGCGGGCACACCCCTGCCCGAGCTGCGGGAGCGGTATCAGAACGAATACCTCTTCTCACCAGAGGAGAGTGCCAAAATCAGCGATTACCGCTAAGCCCCTGCTGGGGACGGAAAAGACGGGCGTAGGGACACGGCTTGCCGTGTCCGAATCCCTAAAGCCCCCGCCAGGGAGGGAAGAGACGGGCGTAGGGACACGGCTTGCCGTGTCCGGCCCCCCGGCTTCGGTGCAATAAGACGCGGCCGCGGCAAGCCGTGGCCCTACATTTCAAACCAGAGAGGTTTTGCATATGACCGACCAGAGTAAAATCAGAAATTTTTCCATTATCGCCCACATTGACCACGGCAAGTCCACCCTGTCCGACCGGCTGATTGAGCTGTGCGGGGCGGTGGAGCAGCGGCAGATGGAGAGCCAGCTGCTGGACAACATGGACCTGGAGAAGGAGCGGGGCATCACCATCAAGGCCCGGGCGGTGCGGCTGGACTACCAGGCGGAGGACGGCCAGGTCTACCACCTGAACCTCATCGACACGCCGGGGCATGTGGACTTCAACTACGAGGTCAGCCGCTCCCTGGCGGCCTGCGAGGGGGCGGTGCTCATCGTGGACGCCTCCCAGGGCATCGAGGCCCAGACCCTGGCCAACACCTACCTGGCCATGGAGCACGACCTGGAGATCCTCCCGGTGGTGAACAAGATCGACCTGCCCGCCGCCGACCCGCAGCGTGTGAAGGAGGAGATCGAGAACATCCTGGCCCTGCCCGCCCTGGACGCCCCGGAGATTTCCGCCAAGCAGGGCCTGAACATCCCCGCCGTGCTGGAGGACATCGTCCAAAACATCCCCGCCCCGGCGGGGGACCCCGCCGCCCCGTTGAAGGCGCTGATTTTCGACAGCCAGTACGACCCCTATGTGGGCGTCATCGTCTACTTCCGGGTGATGGAGGGGGCCCTGAAAAAGGGCATGAACGTGAAGATGATGGCCTCGGGGGCCCAGTATGCGGTGTTGGACTGCGGCTACCTCAAGCCCCTGGGGATGGAGTCCGCTGGGGCGCTGTCCGCCGGGGAGGTGGGCTGGTTCACCGCTTCCATCAAGAACGTGAAGGACACCAGCGTGGGCGACACCATCACCGGCGCGGACGCCCCCGCCGCCGAGCCCCTGCCCGGCTACCGCCCCGCCCAGGCCATGGTCTACTGCGGCATCTACACCGAGGACGGCTCCAAATACCCCGACCTGCGGGACGCCCTGGAGAAGCTCCAGCTCAACGACGCGTCTCTGTCCTTCGAGCCCGAGTCCTCGGTGGCCCTGGGCTTCGGCTTCCGGTGCGGCTTTTTGGGGATGCTCCACATGGAGATCATCCAGGAGCGGCTGGAGCGGGAGTTCGACCTGGACCTGGTGACCACCCTGCCCTCCGTCATATACGAGGTGACGAAAACCGACGGCACTGTGGTCCGGGTGGACAACCCCCACAACTACCCAGACCCCGGCGCCATCTCCGAAGCCCGGGAGCCCTACGCCAAGGTGTCCATCATCTCCCCCCCCGACTACGTGGGCAACATCATGCCCATGTGCCAGGAGCGCCGGGGGGTGTTCAAGGACATGCAGTATCTGGACACCAATCTGGTGGAGCTGCACTACTCCATGCCCATCGGGGAGATTATCTATGACTTTTTCGACGCCCTCAAGGCCCGGACCAAGGGCTACGCCAGCTTGGACTACGAGCTGGAGGGCTATGAGAAGAGCGACCTGGTGAAGGTGGACCTGCTGCTCAACGGCGGCCAGGTGGACGCGCTGAGCTTCATCGTCCACCGGGAGAAGGCCTACGGCCGGGCCAGGCGCATCTGCGAGAAGCTGAAGGAGAACATCCCCCGCCAGCTCTTCGAGGTGCCCGTCCAGGCGGCCATCGGGGGCAAAATCATCGCCCGGGAGACGGTGAAGGCCATGCGGAAGGACGTGCTGGCCAAGTGCTACGGCGGCGACATCACCCGGAAGAAGAAGCTGCTGGAGAAGCAGAAAGAGGGCAAGAAGAAAATGCGCACCCTGGGCACCGTCCAGCTGCCCACCGAAGCCTTTATGGCGGTTTTGAAGTTAGACGAGGAATAGAACGCCGCCGGACTATCCCAAAGCCCCCCCTCTGGGAGGGGGGGTGGCGCGGCGGAGCCGTGACGGGGGGAGTTTTAATAGCGAAACGCAGTATAACATCGCTGTTTTGCCCCCTCAGCCGCCAAAGGCAGTTCTCAAATTAGATGAGGAGTAACGAAATTATGCTGTTAAACGTATTAGCGGTTGGGGACGTGGTAGGCGAGGGGGGGCAGGACATTCTGTCCCGCCGCCTGCCGGAGCTGCGGAAGGAAACGGAAGCCCACTTCTGCGTGGTCAATGGGGAGAACGCTTCCGGGGTGGGCATCACCCCCGCCCAGGCCCGGCGGATCATGGAAGCCGGGGCCGACGTGATCACCCTGGGCAACCACACCTGGAACCGCATTCAGATCGGGGCCTTTCTGGACAAGGACGACCGCATCCTCCGCCCCGCCAACTACGCCGGCCGGGTCCCCGGCCGGGGCTTTGGGGTCTACCGGTGCCAGGGCCTGGCGCTGGGGGTGCTGAACATCATGGGCCGGGTGGACCTGAACGCCAACCTGGACAGCCCCTTTAAGGCGGCCAACTACTTTTGGAGCCGGGGGGGCTTCGACCTGATGCTGGTGGACTTCCACGCCGAAGCCACCAGCGAGAAGGGGGCCATGGGCTGGCACCTGGATGGCCGGGCGGCGGCGGTGTGGGGGACCCACACCCACGTCCCCACGGCAGACTGCCGGGTGCTGCCCCAGGGCACTGGCTTTGCCACCGACCTGGGGATGACCGGGCCGGTGGACTCGGTGCTGGGCATCAAGCCGGAGAACTCCCTGAACCTCTTCCTGGGGGGCCTGCCCCGGCGGTATGAGGAGGCGGAGGGCAGATGCAAGCTGAACGCCTGCCTGTTTTCCATCGACACAGAGAAAAAGCGGTGTGTGTCCGTCCGCCGGGCGGACATAGAGGAGTGATATCGTGATTCGTTTATTCGAGGAGGAGGACCTGGACGAGGTCCTGGCCATCTGGCTGGACGCCAACCTCCGCGCCCACAGCTTCATCCCCGCCGGATACTGGGAGGGCCGGCGGGAGGAGGTGCGGCAGGCTCTGCCCCAGGCGGAGCTGTACGTCTGGGAGGAGTGGGGGGAAATCCTGGGCTTTCTGGGCCTGGAGGGGGACTATATCGCCGGGATTTTTGTCCGGCACGGGGCCCAGTCCCGGGGCGTGGGGAAGAAGCTGCTGGACCGGGCCAAGGAGGGCCGGGGCCGGCTGTCCCTGCGCGTCTATGAAAAGAATACCCGGGCCGCCGCCTTCTACCGGCGGGAGGGCTTCTCCGCGCTGGGGGAGCAGACCGACGCCGGCACGGGGGAGGTGGAGCGCTGCATGTGCTGGCGCTCCGGCGGGAAGGAGGAGCCGTCATGCTGAAAATCATCCACGGGGCTGATTTCCACCTGGACAGCCCCTTCTCCGGCCTGAGCCCGGACCAGGCCGCGCGGCGGCGGGGGGAGCAGCGGGAGCTGCTGGACCGTCTGGCCGCCCTGGCCCGGGAGAAGGGGGCCGACCTGGTGCTGCTGGCCGGGGACCTGCTGGACTCGGAGCGGGTCTATCGGGAGACGGCCCGCGCCCTGCGGTCGGCCCTGGGGGATATCCCCTGCCCGGTGTACATCGCCCCGGGCAACCACGACTTTTACAGCCCCCGGTCGGTGTGGGCCGCTCTGGACTGGCCGGAGAATGTACATATTTTCACCAGCTCCGCCTTGGAGCGGGTGGAGGCGCCGGAATACACCCTGTGGGGGCGGGCCTTCACAGATGCCCACCAGGACGCCTGCCCCCTGGAGGGGCTGGAGGTTCCCGACGACGGCAGGGTCCACCTCGCCTGCCTCCACGGCGAGGTGGACCCGGTAGGGCGCTACGGCCCCATCTCCCGGGAGGGCATCGCCGCCAGCGGGCTGGACTACCTGGCCCTGGGCCACATCCATCAGGCCACCGGCCTCCAGAAGGAGGGAAAGACCTTCTGGGCCTATCCCGGCTGCCCCGAGGGAAGGGGCTTTGACGAGCTGGGGGAGAAGGGGGTCCTCTATGTGGAGGTGGAGCCCGGCCGGGCCAAGTCACAGTTCGCCCCCCTGGCCAAGGTCCGCTATGAGGCCATTCCGGTGGATATCACCGGGGCGGAGGGGGCGCTGTCCGCCATTTTAGAGGCCCTGCCCGGGCGGACCAGCAACCTCATCTGCCGCCTGCTCCTCACCGGGGAGGGGGAAGCCCCCGACCTGGCCAATTTGAAGGAGACTCTGGCCCCGGAGTTCTACGGCCTGACCATCATTGACCGCACCCGCCTGCCCCGGGACCTGTGGGCCCGGCGGGGGGAGGACACCTTGACGGGGCTGTTTTTGGCGTCCATGTGGGAAAAATGCCAGGAAAACCCCGATGATCCTGTGCTCCAGCTGGCCGCCCGGTACGGGCTGGCCGCCCTGGAGGGCGGGGAGGAGGTGAGGACATGAAAATCAAATCCATGACCGCCACCTTCGGCGGGCTGGAGCGGGCCCGTCTGGAGCCGGGGCCCGGACTAACCCTGATCCACGCCCCCAACGAGGGGGGCAAGTCCACCTGGGCCGCCTTCTGGCGGGCCATGCTCTACGGCATCGACACCCGGGACCGGGACAAGAAGGGCTACCTCGCCGACAAAAACCGCTATCAGCCCTGGTCCGGGGCCCCCATGGAGGGGGAGGTCGTCCTGGACTATGAGGGCCGCGACATCACCATCCGCCGGGGGCCCAGAGGGAATACCCCCTTCGGGGCCTTCTCCGCCGTCTTTACCGGCACCCAGGAGCCCGTCCCCGGCCTTACCGCGTCCAACTGCGGGGAGCTGCTCACCGGGGTGGGGGCGGAGGTCTTCACCCGCTCCGCCTTTTTGGGGGACGGAAACCTGTCCCTCACCACCGCCCCGGAGCTGGAGCGGCGGATCGCCGCCCTGGTCACCTCGGGGGAGGAGGATGTGTCCTTCTCCCAGGCCATGGACCGGCTGCGGGAGTGGAAGAACCGCCGCCAGGTGAACAAGAGCGTGGGGGAGATCCCCCGCCTGGAGGGGGAGCTGGACCAGGTCCGGGAGCTTCTGGACCAGATGGAGGATATACGCGCCCAGGCCGTCCGGCTGGAGGGGGAGGAGGCCGGGCTGCTCCGGGAGCGGGAGCGGCTGGCCCAGCTGGCGGAGGCCCACCGGGCCATCGCCCGAAAACGGCTGTCCGACCGCTACGCCCAGGCGGAGCTGGACTATCAGGGCGCCCAGCGGCAGCTGGCCGCCCTGGAGGAGGAGCGGGCCGTCCACCCCATCCCCAGCCGGGAGGACCTGAAAAGGGCCCAGGGGGAGCTGCAATACATCAAGGTGCTGGACGAGGAGCTCAGACAGGGGGAGTCCGCCCTGAAAGAAGCGGAGGAGTCCGCCGCCAAGGCCAAGGAGGAGGCGGAGGACCAGCGCTTTGCCGGCCTGTCCGGGGAGGACGCGGTGGACAAGGCCGCGGAACTGTCTGCCGCGGTCCAGGCCAATGTGGAAAAACTGGGGAAGCTGAAGGGCAGGACGCTGCCGCTGTCCATGCTCCTTCTCCTTGCGGCCGCCCTTTTGGGCGGCGGGGCGTATCTTGCCACGCGGAACATCCCCCTCTCAGCCGCCCTCGCCGCCGGAGTGTGCGCCGTGGCCGTGCTGAGCGCCGTCTTTACCCGCGTCAGTGGAAAGAATCTCCAAAAACAGACCGATGGCCTTCTGTCGCCCTATGGCGTCCAGACCCCGGAGGAGCTTACCGCCTTGGCGCGGAATTACCGGGAGCGCTGCCAAAGCGCGGACAAGGCCGTCCACGAAGCGGAGGTCATCCGGAATGCCGTGGCTGAGCGCCACAGCCGGCGGGACGCCACAAAGGCTGAGCTGCTGGACTTTGTCCACGAATTCGCCCCGGAGGCGACGGACCTCTTTGGCTGCTCGGCGGCCCTGAGCCGGGCGCTGAACCTGGACCATGACCTGTCCCTGGCCCAGGAGCGGGCGGAGGAGCGCCGCCGCCGCATGGACGACCTGGCCGCCCAGGGGGCGAAGCGCCCCAAGGGGGAGGGGCCGGAGCTGCCCGCCCCGGAGATGAGCCCCCAGGAGATCGACCAGGCCCTGGCCCTGACGGCGGACCAGCTGGGGCAGGCCAGCGCCCAGCTGAACCAGGTCCGGGGGACCCTCCAGGCCATGGGGGACCCCGCCGCCCTGGCCGCCAGCCGGGAGGAGCTGGAGGAGAAGCTGGCCCGGAAGCGGCAGGAGCTGGACGCCGTCTCCCTGGCGATGGACGCCATGGCCCAGGCCAACGCCCGGCTTCAGGAGCGGTTCTCCCCGGAGCTGAACCGGCTGGCCGGGGAGTATATGGCCCGGCTCACCGGGGACAAGTACTCGTCCGTCTCCCTCACCCGGGAGCTGGAGGGTTTTGTCCAGACCGGCGGAGGGGTGCTGCCCCGGTCCGCCCTGTACCTGTCACGGGGGACGGCGGACCAGCTCTATCTGGCCGTCCGGCTGGCGGTGTGCCGGCTGTGCCTGCCGGAAAAGCCCCCCATCTTCCTGGACGACGCCCTGTCCGCCTTCGACGACGAGCGGCTGGTGCTGGCCCTGGAGCTGCTTTGGGAGCTGTCCGGGGAGCAGCAGACCTTGCTCTTTACCTGCCAGAAACGGGAGGGCGAGGCCCTGGCCAACACACCGGGGGCCGTCAAGATCGAATTGTAGGGCCGCGGCTTGTTGTGGCCGCCCACTGGCAATAGCCGCATGGTTATTAGAGCGGACACGGCAAGCCGTGTCCCTACGGGCGGTTGCAATTTCTCCCAAAAGCGGTTATAATACACACGACACAAGGAAAAGAGGTGCTCCAATGGACGAATACAACGATCTCCCCCGGGAGGATGGCCCAGCCGGCCCGGAGGGCCAGGAGCTGGAGGTCCAGGCCGCGGAGGAGGAGGAAGAGCCCCGCCGGCCTGGGGCCGAGCTGTACGAGTGGCTCCAGATGTTTCTGGGCTGCGTGGTGGCGGCGGTGGTGCTGTTCAACTGCGTCGCCCGGCTGACCCGGGTGGACGGGGCTTCCATGGACAACACCCTCCAGGACGGGGAGGTCATGCTGATCTGGTCCCTGGGCTATCAGCCGGAGCAGGGGGACATTGTGGTGCTGAACAAGACCTCAGCAATCCTCCCCGGATGGAACGAGCCCCGGGCCATTGTCAAGCGGGTCATCGCCACCGGCGGGCAGACCGTGGACATCGACTATGACACCGGGAGCGTCTATGTGGACGGCCAGCGCCTGGAGGAGCCCTATATCAAAGAGGAGATGTACCGCCCCCCCGCGGCAACCATGCAGCAGACCCACTGGGAGGTCCCGGAGGGCTCCATCTTTGTCATGGGGGACAACCGCAACGGCTCCACCGACAGCCGGGACGACCAGCTGGGCGCCATCGACACCGGCTATGTGCTGGGGAAAGCGGTCTTCGCCCTGTGGCCCCTGGACTGCGTCGGAGCAGTATAAGAGCCTGTTTAACATCTATATTCTGCGAAATCCCGCCTTGCCTGGTGGAAAAATCCCTCGTCAACCGGTATTCCTCAAGATATTAAACAGGCTCTAAGAAACAGCGCAGATGCTGAGACATCCCGCCCCCTGACCGGAAGCCCCGGCCAGGGGCGCTGTTTTTGTGGCCGTGTGTAAAGTCCTGGAGTGGACCCTCCCTTTTTGAAAGAAGCGTCCAATTCGCAGATTTTTATGTAGGGGCGGACATTGTCCGCCCGTGGGCGCACGCTGTGCGCCCCTACAGAGTACGCCAACCCGCGTGAGCGCAATAAAATGCGCGGTAGGACGCTCCCTTTTTGGATTTTATCTTGAAAACCGCTGTATTCTCTGATATAATAGGCAAGTTAATGGATAATGGGGATTGCGCCCAGCTGAGGGGGAGGAGGTGGCCGCCTGTGAAATATAAGCGTTGGCAGGTGGCCGACCCCTGCCCGGAGGGGCAGGCCGTTCTGGAGGCGGCGGGCCTGCCGCCCCTATTGGCGGGCCTGCTGGCCGCCCGGGGCGTGGTCCGGCCGGAGGAGGCCCGGCGGCTCCTGGCCCCGGAGGAGGAGCCAATCTGCGGCCCCATGCTTTTGAAGGACATGGACCGGGCGGCCGCCCGGGTGCGCCAGGCCCTGGGGCGGGGGGAGCTGATCGCCGTCTACGGCGACTACGATGTGGACGGCATTACCGCCACCTGCCTGCTCACCCAGTTCCTCGCCGCCCGGGGGGGGAATGTGGCCCCCTATATCCCCAGCCGCCTGGGGGAGGGCTACGGCCTGAACGCGGAGGCGGTCCACATCCTGGCCCAGCGGGGGGCCGGCCTGATTATCACCGTGGACTGCGGCATTACCGCCGTGGAGGAGGCCCGGCTGGCCGGCCAGTTGGGGGTCGACGTGGTCATCACCGACCACCACGCCTGCAAGGAGGAGCTCCCCCCGGCGGCGGCGGTGGTGGACCCCCACCGGCCCGACTGCCCCTACCCCTTCAAGGGGCTGGCCGGAGTGGGGGTGGCCCTGATGCTGGCCCTGGCGGTGGCCGGGCCGGAGGAGGCCCCGGCGGTCTTTGAGGAGTTCTGCGACCTGGCCGCCGTGGGCACGGTGGCCGACGTGATGCCCATGACCGGGGAGAACCGGGCCATCGTCAGCCTGGGGCTGGCCAGGCTGTCCCCGCCCCGGCGGGTGGGTTTGGCCGCCCTGATCCGGTGCGCCGGGCTGGAGGACAAACCGGTCACCTCGGTGTCGGTGGGCTACACCCTGGCCCCCAGGATCAACGCTTCCGGGCGGATGGGCATGGCGGAGGTGGCCATGGACCTGCTCCTCACCAACGACCCGGACCGGGCGGAGGAGCTGGCGCTGGAGCTGTGCGAGCTGAACCGGGAGCGCCAGGGCATCGAGGGCGAGATCTTTCAACAGTGCGTCCAGCGCCTGGAGGAGGCCCCCCAGGAGGGGGCCATCGTGCTGGCGGGCAGCCAGTGGCACCAGGGGGTGGTGGGCATTGTGGCCTCCCGCCTGGCGGAGAAGTACTCCTGCCCCTGCTTTATGATCTGCCTGGACGGCGGCATGGGGAAGGGCTCCTGCCGGTCCTGGGGGGACATCAACCTGTTTGAACTGCTGTCCTCCTGCGCCGGGCTTTTAGAAAACTTTGGCGGCCACGCCCTGGCCGCCGGCTTTACCGTCCGGGAGGAGAACATCCCCGCCCTGGCCCGGGCGCTGCGCGGGGCGGTGGCGGAGAGCTGCCAGGGCCAGGCCCTGCCCTCGCTGCTGGAGGTGGACATGGCCGTGGCCCCCCACCTGCTGACGGTGGAAGCGGTGGAGTCGCTGGACCTGCTGGAGCCCTGCGGCACCGGCAACCCCAGGCCGGTCTTCCTGCTCCAGGGGGCCCAGGTGCATGCCATGTCCCAGGTGGGCCGGGGCCGGCATTTGAAGCTGCGGCTGGAGAGCCGGGGCGTCCCCCTGGACGCCATCTATTTCTCCAGCCAGGGGGCGGAGCTGGGGCTCTACCCAGGCTGCCGGGTGGACGTGGTCTTTTACCCCCAGATCAACGACTTCCGGGGGGTGCGGTCGGTTCAGCTCCAGGTGGTGGACCTGTGCCTGGCCCCCTCCAGGGCCCAGCTGGAGCAGGCCATCTATGACAAATACAGCCGGGGCGACCCGCTGACCCGGGAGGAAGCCCGGTTCCTCCTCCCCAACCGGGGGGACTTTGTGGACCTGTACCGCTGGCTGGTGCGCCAGTCCACCGGCTGCACCGTGGTGGAGGACACCCCCGCCCGCATCGCCCGGGCCGTCTCCCGGGCCACCCGCCAGCGGGAGATCCCCGCCCGCACCATGCTCTGCCTGGAGGTCATGGAGGAGCGGGGGCTGATCGACCTGAACCGCCGCACCGGCCGCATCCAGATCACCCTGCGCCGGGTGGAGCAGAAGGTGGACCTGGAGGCGTCGGAGATCATCAGGCGCCTGCGTAAGATATTGGAAGACAGCATGTAGGGGCGCACATTGTGCGCCCGGCACGAACGGCTTCCTGACCGGGTAGGCGGGCGCGCAATGCGCGCCCCGACACCTCATTAAATCCAATGACCGAGGTGACAGTATGGACCCCATTTTAGAACGCTACCACAGCCTGGAGAAAAAGGTGCTGGCCTATATCCCCACGCTGGACACGCAGCGGCTGTTTGACGCCTTTACCTACGCCGACGCCGCCCACCACGGCCAGCTGCGCAAGAGCGGCGAGCCTTATATCATCCACCCCATCGCCGTGGCGGAGATCGTGGCCGACCTGGAGCTGGACATCGACGCCCTGGCGGCCGCCCTGCTCCACGACTGCATTGAGGACACCGCCTCCACCCACGAGGAGATCGCCAAAAAATTCAACCCCGCCGTGGCGGAGCTGGTGGAGGGGGTCACCAAGCTGACCAAGATGCAGTTTGTCACCAAGGAAGAGGAGCAGATGGAGAATCTGCGCAAGATGCTCATGGCCATGAGCCGGGACATCCGGGTG